>JABGPV010000016.1 GCA_018644785.1 Deltaproteobacteria bacterium
CGTGCTGTTTTTTGAAGCGCTGCTGTGAGCGCCTGGTAACTTTCCACGTATTCGGGTTGAATTTCCTGTACAAAAATGCCGCGTTGTATCAGTTCCGGGGATGCTTCCGCTTTTTTTGAACCCAACTTGACGGTTTTTTCCTGGAAGGTTTCCATGATTTCCACTGCACCGCCCAGTTTGTTTTTCCGGCCATAATACGTGGGACATTGACTCATGATTTCAACCACTGAAAACCCTTTGTGTAAAATGGCTGCTTTGATGATGTCGATCATTTCTTTTACGTGATAGGTGGTGGTTCTGGCCACAAAAGTGGCGCCTGCGCCACGGGCCAGGGCCACAACGTCAAAAGGTTTGGAATCGGTTCCATAAACGGCGGTGGTGGCCTTTTTACCCGTTGGTGTGAGCGGGGAATACTGCCCGCCCGTCATCCCATAGATACTGTTATTCATGATGATGGCCGTCAGGTCTACATTCCGCCTGGCTGCATGGATCAGGTGGTTGCCGCCGATGGCCAGTGCGTCTCCGTCCCCCATGGGAACGATCACATTCAGTTCGGGTTGACCCATTTTAACTCCCATGGCGAATGCCAGGGCCCGGCCATGAATGGTGTGCATGGTGTGAAAGTCGAGGTATCCCGGCATACGGGATGAGCATCCGATGCCGGAAACCACCACAATGTCGTTTTTCTTCAAATTTAACTGGTCAATGGCCCGGATCATGTTGCCCATGATAATACCGTGCCCGCAGCCGGCGCACCAGATGTGCGGTAGAAAACGTTCCCGCATGTAATCTTTAACCGCCATCTTATACCCCTTTTCCTCGAATCATATTCAGGACGTTCAAGATGTCCGCCGGTGAAATGGATGCACCGTCAAATCGGTTGGCAAGGTAGATCTTTTCAGGCCGGATGACGGCCTTTCGCACTTCCTGGCAGACTTGTCCCATGTTCATTTCCACCACCAGCACATGGGTCTTTCCCTCGCACATGCGTCTTACCAGCTGCCGGGGAAAGGGCCAGAGGGTCTGCAGTTCCAGCAGTCCGACTTTCAGCCCCCGTTGCCTGCGCTGTTCCACCATGTGCAGAGCGGTCCTGGCAGCGCTGCCAAATGAAATGAGCAGTATTTCAGCGTCTTCGGTATAATACTCTTTATACCGGGCCAGCAGATCGGCCTTGTTTTCAATTTTATCCACCAGGTGATGCAGAAGATCGTAGGCCACTTTGGGATCGTTTGACGGAAACCCCCACATGTCGTGAACCAGGCCTGTGACGTTATATCGGTGAACACCGCCGAAATCGCTCATGGGGAGCCTGCCGTCCTCGCGGGTCAGATAGGGATGAAAATTGGTCCCCTCGGGTACTGAAGTGTGAAGCCTTTCGACCACGTTGATTTTACCGGCTTCCGGGATCTCGACCTTTTCACGCATGTGCGCTACCACTTCGTCGAAGAGAAGGATGACCGGTGTTCGATAGGTTTCAGCCAGGTTGAAGGCCTCTATGGTCATCAGGAAAACATCCTGAAGGTTGGAGGCTGTGAGCGTTATGATGGAATGATCCCCGTGGGTTCCCCATCTTGCCTGCATCACATCGCCCTGGGCAACGCCCGTGGGAATCCCCGTGCTGGGGCCCCCTCGCTGCACGTTGACCACAACGGATGGCACTTCGGCCATAACCGCATATCCGATGGCTTCCTGTTTGAGGGAAAAACCAGGGCCGCTGGTGGCCGTCATGACTTTGAGTCCAGTAAGGGATGCGCCGATGATGGCGCACATGGAGGATATCTCGTCTTCCATCTGAAGGAATTTCCGGCCCAGTTTCGGCAGTTTTTCAGAGAGGATTTCGGCAATTTCGGTGGAAGGGGTGATGGGATAGCCCGCAAAGAACTGCAATCCCGCATAGAGCGCTCCCTGGGCAATGGCCTCATTGCCTTGAATAAATGTGGTGCCGGATTTCACGGTTTATTTTCCTCCAGTGTGATGGCCATGTCAGGGCATCTCAGTTCACAAAGTCCGCAACTGATGCATTTTTCAGGGTGAGCCCAGCAGGCCTTCTCCTGGTCATCCAGAACCAGAACTTCCTTGGGGCAAAACGCCACACATATGCCGCACCCCTTGCACCAGTCCCTGTTGATAATCACGCGTTTTTTCGGTTCCATGTTATGTCTTTCTGAATTTTAGTATGCTTCGGGAAGCACTTTTATTTCTGAAACAGTACCGATGACGTTTAACGCCATTTTTCAATGACGTCAAGTATAATCGCTTTGCTAATGGGTTTTACAATATAGTCGTCCATGCCCGTTTCCAGGCACTTCTCACGGTCTCCGTCCATGGTCTGGCCGGTCATGGCCACGATGGGGACCTTGGGTACATCTTTTTCCTTTTCAAATGCTCTGATGGTCCGGGTGCTTTCCAGTCCATCCATTTCAGGCATTTGGATATCCATGAAGATCAGATCAGCTTTTTCAGGCGAATCGCTGTACTTAAGGAAAGCCTCTCTGCCGTTTCCCGCCACCGTGACCTTGTGCCCGGATTTGGTGAGCATTTTTTCAGCAAGCTTCTGGTTTACCGGGTTATCTTCCGCCAATAGGATATTCAGTTGTTTTTTCTCACCTGACGGTGCAGAAGGGGTGCTGACGATCGGTTTTGTCGAGGCGGCGTTGTCAATGGGCGCTTCGCTGGTTAGGGAAAAGGTCAGGGTAAAACAGGTGCCTTTCCCCACTTCGCTTTCCACCTCAATGGGGACCCCGTGTTTTTCGAGGATCTCTTTGACAATGCTCATCCCGAGGCCCGTCCCCACCTCACCGCTGGTGCCGCTCTGGGAGGTGCTGGTAAACTGATCGAATAGATACGGTATTTTGTCTTCGGGAATGCCGATCCCGGTATCCATTACCTTGACACGAACTTTGTCCGGAGGGCCGGGTTCAATGATCAGATGGATTGTCCCCTCCTCAGGGGTGAATTTGATGGCATTGGATAAGAGATTGTTGAACACCCGACCCAGACCGCTAATGTTCCCCATGATAATGGCGCCTTCACACCGGTCCTGCAACCGTATGGTCTGAGATTTTCCAGCCGCCATCTTCCCCAGGGATTTGACACTGGTTTGAATGACCTGGTGCAGGGCGATGGGGTCCATTTTCAGTTCAGCCTGCTCCGCTTTGGCTTTACTGAGATCCAGGATATCATTGATAAGGCCCAGAAGTACCTTTCCGGAGGATTTGATGTGGGTAAGGCCTTCCCTGTCCTCGTCTTCCAGATATTCCTTTTCCAGAAGCAGGTCCGCAAAGCCCAGAATTCCGTTCAGGGGCGACCGCAGATCATGGGAGCAGACCGCCAGCAGGTTGTCCTTCATGTGGTTGAGGTCTGTCAGTTCGTTAACCATATTGCGAAGGTTCTGGTTCAGGCGGTTTCGTTCCAGGTGACTCATGATCCGTGCCAGCAACTCCTCCTTGGCAAAGGGTTTCACCAGGTGGTCTGTGGCACCCGCTTTGAAGACTTCCAGTAATTCGGATTGTTCTGCACTGGCTGTGAGAAAAATCACAGGAAGATCCGACAGGTTTAGTTCTCCTCGAATGCTGCGGGTGAGCTGGCACCCATCCATGCGTGGCATGTTCAGATCGGTAATGACCATGTCGATTTCAACGGCCTGGTTTTTGAGGATATCCAGGGCTTCCATGCCGTCTTTCGCCTGAACAATGCGAAGACCTTCGCGGCGCAGGTATTGGGATACGATATGACGGGCCACACCGCTGTCATCCACCACCAGAGCGGTCATCCCCTGAACGAGATGCGCCGGTTTCAGCACTTTATCCACAGCCGAGAGGATGGCGCCTTCAGGAAAGGGTTTGCTGATAAAATCCGCCGCCCCCAGTTGAAATCCCCTTTTTCTGTCTTCCATGGTATCGTTTCCCGTTACAAAAATCACGGGCATCCGGTTGTCCGGACAGTGCGAAAAGAACCGGGTATACCGTTCCCCCCGGAGTTTTCGGCAGGTGTCAAAGCCGTTCATCTTGGGCATTTCGATATCCAGGGTCACCAGGTCGGGAGGCGATGGGGTGGCCAGGCGGGCGAGTCCCTCGAGGCCGTTTTTGGCCTCAGTCACCTCATATCCGCCGCCCTCCAGTTCTTTTCGAATGGTCTGGCGAATCATGCGGCTATCGTCTACCACCAGGATTTTCATGGGTTGTTCTCCGGGGATTGGCGGTTATTGGGTTATATTACTTCTGCTGGTAAAAAACCGAGCGCAGATAACGCCTGGGCTCAAAGCGGGGATCCACATTGATCAGGGATTCGGTGGCGCCGATAATCAGGTAACCATCTTTTTCCATGACCTTGCTAATATTACCGAAAAGTTTTTTTCGGTCCGCCCTATTAAAATAAACCCCCACATTTCTGCAGAAAACGATATCAAATTTCCCCAATCCATCAAAAGGGGCCATCAGGTTCATTTTTTTAAAGACAACCATGGCCCGGATATCATCATTTATTTTCCAGTCGCTGCCATTGAATGTAAAGTATTTCTTCAGTGTGTCTTCCGGCAACCCCCGTTTGATTTCAAATTGGTTATATTCACCCCGGCTGGCGCGGGCGATGGCGGCGTTGGATAGATCTGTCCCCAGCAACCGTATCCGGTACGGTTTCAGGTCCCTCAGCAGCTCTTTTAAAACCATGGCAATGCTGTAGATCTCCTGGCCAGTGGAACAGGCCGCGCTCCAGATGCGGATCGGGGTCGGAAAAAACCCTGAAGATGCAGCCCTTCTCGCATCGATCAGGTCCGGAATAATTTTGTGCTGAAGCAGTTCAAATGGCCTTTTGTCCCTGAAAAAAAGCGTTTCGTTTGTGGAAATCCGGTCGATGATTTTCTGTCTGAGGCTTTCTCCCCCAAGGTGTTTTGCCTTATCATAGAGCTCGGCGAAACAGGTGCAGCACTCTTGCTCAAGCAGCGAGGCCATTCGGGTTTCCAGAAGATAGGTCTTGCTCCTGTCAAGATGGATTCCCGATAGCTCCTGTATGTATTGACAAAACAGGTCATGTTCTTCCTGTGTAATCTTTACCATTCACGTTTTGCCGAGAAATGGTTTTGGCCCGGCTCCAAAAAAAATATTTCAATCATTAATTTTAAAGCCTCTTGCGATTGTCCGGCGAATCTGCCCCGATATATGGTTCAGGGGGACCACCCTGTTGACGATACCCATTTCAACAGGCTTTTTGGCCATGCCGTATACCACGCTGCTGGCTTCGTCTTGAGCAATGATGAAGGCCCCCTTTTCCTTCATTTGCTGTAGCCCCATGGTGCCATCGGAGCCCATGCCGGTCATGATAACCCCTGTTGCGTTGCCGCCGAAATGTTCGGCCACCGACCTGAAAAGGTAATCGGCCGATGGTGCGCAACCATTTTCCGGCGGATCGTTGGTGATGCGAATGATCTTGGCTCTTTTGAACACGTCGTTGGCCACCATCATCTGTTTCCCCCCTGGCGCGATATAGGCTGTGTCGGCCACAATTTTTTCCCCATCAACAGCTTCTTTCACCGTGATGGCGCAACGGCGATCGAGATTCCTGGCCAGAGATTCCGTGAATACCGGCGGCATATGCTGAGCAATTAGCAGGGGAACCCCCAGGCCGGCCGGGAATTCCGGCAGAAAATGGGCCAGTGCAACAGGACCCCCGGTGGAAATACCGATGGTCACAATTCTTGACCGGGGTGCTGTTTGAATAGACGCTAAAGGTGTTGGGGTTCTCTGATCTTCAGGGGAAATCTTTCGGGCTGTGGTTAATCCCTGAATCGCATTACTTTGCTTACCTTTTAGAATCCTTCGCACTTCCCTGAGCCGGGAAAATGCCTTGATCATGGGCGTAATGGCTTTCTTGAGTTCGGCCCGGTTTTCCTGAAGACTTTTGTCCTGGGGTTTCGGGATAAAATCAAAGGCCCCCAGTTGCAAGGCCTTCATGGTCATTTCGCTGCCTTCCCGTGTGTAGGCGCTGAGCATGATGGCGCCCACGTGCGGTGCATCTGTTGCCATTTTTCGAAGTACCGCCAGCCCGTCCATTTCAGGCATTTCGATATCCAGGGTCAGCAGGTCCGGTTTGAGTTCGGCAATTCTTTTCATGGCGATTTTGCCGTTGTGGGCGTTACCCACCACCACCACGCCCGGCAGTTCACCCAGAACGTCGGTGACCACTTTTCTATACAGGATGGTATCGTCAACTACCAGCACGCGAAGGTCTGTTTCGTTTTGCATGGTTTGTCTCTTTCCCTTATTATTCCAGGACTTTTTCGATATCCAGAATCCCGATCAGTAGATCATCGGTTTTGATGACGCCGTGAAAAAAATCGCCCTGTATGCCGTTCATGTTGGCAGGGGGGGCTTCGATCTCATCGACATTTACCCGAATCACCTCACTGATCTCTTCAACCAGGAGGCCGATATGTTCACCCGCAGAACGGACGATAATATTCCGGCCCTTTCTGTTTAAACGGGTTTCAGGCAAGCCCAGCTTGTATCCCAGATCAATGACCGTAACGATCTGGCCGCGAAGGTTCAATATGCCCCGCACATAAGAGGGCGCACCCGGTACCGGTGTCAAAACCAGAAGTTTGTTGATTTCCTGGATTTTGAGAAGATCAATGCCATAAGCGGACTCACGTACGTAAAAGGTGGCAAGATCCAGACTCTTGGTGTCCGTATTGTTCTGCATGGCGGATAAATTCCTTTTCTCAGATCTTGAACCGCTCCGCCATGGATTTCAATTGTTCCGCCAGTTGGCTGAGGCTTTCAGCGCTCAGGTTTACCTGGGAACTGCTGTTGGACATTTCCCGGGCGGCTTCGTTGACGCCGGCGATATCCCTGGCGATTTCTGCTGCAACCGTGGAACTCTGGGCCACATTCTCCGTCACTTCCTGAATACCCCGGGCGGCCTGTGCCACATTGCCGGCGATATCCCGGGTGGTGACGGACTGTTCTTCCACTGCCGTGGCAATAATGGAAACGATTTCGTTCACTTCGTTGATCACCGTTGAGATCTGGTCGATCTGTTTGACCGTGCCGTCGGTGGAATTCTGAATGCCTTCTATCTTTTGTTTGATTTCATCGGTGGCGCCGGCCGTCTGTTTGGCCAGTTCTTTGATTTCATTGGCCACAACGGCGAATCCTTTACCCGCATCCCCGGCCCGAGCCGCCTCAATGGTGGCGTTTAAGGCCAGGAGGTTGGTCTGTTCAGAAATCTCCGTAATGGATTCCGTTACTTTGCCGATTTCCCGGGCGGCTTTCCCCAGTTCATCCACCGTTTCCGAAGCGCTTCGGGCCTCGGATACGGCTTTTTCCGTAATGGCCGCCGCTTTTTCCGTGTTCCCGGCAATTTCACTGATGGTTGCCGTCATCTCCTCGGAGGCTGCCGCCACCATATTGACGTTTGTGGAGGCCTGCTCCGTGGCGGCCGCTACTGAAGTCATATTGGCGCTCATCTCTTCCGCGGCGGTGGAGACCGTATTGGATTTTTGCGAGGTTTGCTCGGCGCCGGAAGACATCTGGTGGGAGATGGCACTCAGTTCCGTGGAGGAACTGGAAAGGGTGTCTACCCCGTCGGTAAGGTCCCGGATCATGCGTTTTAAGCCTGAAACCATGTTATTCAAGGCCCTTACCATGATTCCGATTTCATCTTTCCGATCAGTGTTAATGGTATCTCTGAAATTTCCTTCAGCCATCTTTCCGGCCAATGCCGTTCCCTTCTGGATGGGTCGTGTGATGGAGATGCTGGGATAAATCCCCAGGGCCAGGGCCGCTACAAACCCCATAATCATGCCCAATATCGCCGTCATTTTGGCGTTCCTGGAATCGGACCGGGCCAGTTTTTCCTCTTGGGCCACCACCCCTTCGTTGACGGCGATAATATCTTCCAGGAGCCTGTTGGCCAGCTCATGCTTTTCCAGGGATGTGACCATGGCGTAATGGGTCATCTGATTGAAAAGGTCTTCGGCTTTGGTGGTTTCAGCCAGTATGGTGTTAAAATGAGTGAACATGTGTTTCGCAGCAGGCGCCATTTTCTGGTCAAAGAGGGCGCGCGCCCCAGTCATGTCGACTTGATTGACCAGATCTCTGATTTTTCCCACCGTTTCATGAAATCCATTGTGAATGGCGGAAATTTCTTTCATGGAGGCCAACAATACCGGGTTTTTTGTCTTAAAACTCGCCATCCACTTTCCGAAACGGCAGGCTTGAGGGTTGTCACCACCATCGAATTTCTTCCCTATAAAGACCATCATCATGGTTTTTTCCATCAGATGATAATGATCCACTCTGAAAGTTTCTATTCTGGCCCGCAGGGCCATGGGATTCAATATATCTGTTTTATCCAGTTCAGCACAAAATTGGAAAAAGGTGTCATTGCCTTTTTTGACCTCCTGCCAGGCCGTCATAAATTCTTTCCACAGACGGGCTTCTTCCTGGGTCTGGGGCAGGGGTTCAAATATATCCCATGCGGTCTTGTAGCGCTTCTGCGCTTCAGCAAAATCTTTGTAAAGCTGCTTTCGGACATCCATGTCCAGATTGGGATCCAGGAGCGTCCGTTGAACCTTGGTCATGTCCTCCATCTGCCAGCTCATGACGAGCAGGTTTTTGATGCTGGGCAGGCGGACTTCGCTGATTTCCACCAGATGTTCATCAAGGTTGTTGATACTGCTCCACCCCACAAATCCTATGACGAGCGTGATCAACGCCACAATGGAAAAGCCACCGATTAATTTTGCCATCAGCTTCATATTCCTCATCCTCACAACCTCCATGTTGGGTAACCGTGAACGGCTACCGTCTACTCTCCCAGATTCAGATGATAATTTTCTCCCATGAAGCGGTCAATACTTTCCATGAGTTTTTCCCGATCCAGTTTGACCTGGTAGTCGTCAATGCCCACTTCCCGGCCCCGGGCCAGATCTTCATCGTCAGCAAGGGTGGTCAGGGCGATGACCGGCAGGTGCCTATACCGTTCATCCGATTTAATTTTTTTTGCCAGACCAAGTCCGTCCAGGTTGGGCATTTCAAGGTCCGTCACCACCAGGGATATGGCAGGCCCATGTTTTTCCAACAGATTCCAGGCCTCAAGGCCGTCTTTGGCTTCAATCACCCTGTACCCTTTGTCTTCAATGAACCCTTTGACCTGGTCCCTGAAAAAATTGGAATCCTCGGCAATGAGGATTCTTGAGGAGGCGTTGGGTTTTTTTTCAGTTTCCTTTTCTTCAGTAAACCAATCGGGGTTGAGGGTGGAAATAATGTCAAAGACATCCACCAGCAGGGTGGTCTGGCCCTCGATGACCACCGATCCCATGATTCCGGGTTGCTTCAGCGCTTTTTCATCCAGTCTTTCCGTGCTTTCCAGGGCATCCACCGGGCCCGTGGCCAGAAGACCGATTTCCCTTCCCGCCAGCGTGAAGACCAGGACCAGCAGATGACTTTTTTCCCCCAGGGGTTTGACGGAGGCCACTTGATCGATGGCAAAGAGCAGCAGGTTGCTGCTCCGGTACTGCATCACTTTTTTCCCTCCCATCACTTCCACCTGGGTGGCGCTGATTTTTTCGATTCGAAGTACCTGGTTCAATGGAACGGCAAACTGTTCGTCATGACCGTTCCTGAACACCAGCAGGGATTGACGGTCTTTGCTCACTCCCATCGCGGCGGCCTTCTCTTTCGCCAGTTCTTTTGCCCGGGTGCTTTCGTGTACCGGAGCGAGTTCCGCCAGTTGTGCCAACGCCATTATGTCCAGGATCAGGGCTACCTTTCCGTCCCCCATGATGGTGGCGCCGGCATACCCTTTTGTCTGCTTGAGATGCCGGCCGAGCGGATGTACCACGATCTCTTCCGAATCAAACAGAGCGTCCACCACGAGACCGTATTTCATGTCGCCCGAGGATACCACGGCGATGTTGAGACCGCTGGCAACCCGGTAACGCCGGTCGCTGTTGGATCGCATGGGGTGATTTGAAACGTCCTCACTCCGGTTTTCATCCAGGGATCCGAAAAGAGGACTTTTTCTGGACCGCCGATCCGCAATCCGTTCCCGTCGGTCAGACCGGGCTTTTTCAGTCGCCAGGTCCGTATAGGTCCGCTGAATGCTCAGTACATCTGAGAGCCGCAGCAGGGGCAGGAGTCGGGACCGTAAACGCACCACTTCCGCGTTCCCCACAATTTCAAGCCGCTTTTGTACCTGATTGGCCGGAACCCGGATGAGCTCCACCAGGTTCACCTGCGGTAATGCGTACCGCTCATTTTCGGTGAGGATGATCTGGCTGGGGATAATGGCCAGGGTCAACGGGACCTTGATCCTGACGGTGGTTCCTTTCCCGGTTTCCGTGTTCAGATCGATCTGCCCCCCCAGGCGGTCCAGATTGGTTTTGACCACATCCATGCCCACCCCCCGGCCGGAGATGTCCGTGAGCTTTTGGGCCATGGAAAATCCGGGGAGAAAAATCAGTTGGATTTTCTCATTCAGGGAAAGATTTTCCGATTGTTTCTGCGTGATGAAGCCTTTTTCCATGGCCTCAGCAGCCAGTTTTTCGCCATCCAGTCCCCGGCCGTCGTCATCAATTTCAATGTTGACCTGGCCGGCCTCATGAAATGCTTTGAGAAGGATTCGGCCGATGGGGTGTTTTCCTGCTTTTTCCCGTTGGTCGGGGGGCTCGATGCCATGGTCGATGGCATTTCGCACCAGGTGGGTCAGCGGGTCGCCCATGGCTTCAATGAGGGTCTTGTCCAGTTCCACATCTTTTCCCTCGATGATCAGTTCCACTTCCTTGCCCAGATTTCTGGCCAGATCCCGTGCCACTCTTGGAAACTTGTTGAACACATTCCCGATGGGCTGCATGCGCGTGCGCATGATGGCTTCCTGAAGTTCGGACGTAATATGGTCGATCCGTTTGCCCACCGCCTCGGTGGCATCCAGATCTTTTCTGGAAAGGGTCTGAAGCAGCTGGTTCCGGCCCAGTACCAGTTCTCCGGCAAGGGTCATGAGGGAATCGAGCACCCCCACTTGCACGCGGAGGCTGGTTTCGGGAATGGGTGTATGGGTCTCGGTCGGCGTTGGGTTGGGTTGGGATTCTGCTTTTATGGGGCTCGGTTCCAAGGGTTCGGTTGTGGGGGGTGGATGTTCAATGTGATTGTCTGGTACAGGTTCTGCGGTTGGAATGCTATGATCTTCGGCCCGGGTTTGAAGGGGATGGTTCGGAAGCAGAACCCGGCCGTCTTGGGAAACCTCATAGACCCGATCCGGGTCCATCTCGAACAGGTTTGCCACGTCCTCCGGATCCAGTATGCAGGCGAAAAGTATCGTCAAAGTGTGTGGCGGCTGGTTCTGGTCCAGCTGGTGCGTTAACACGGTCCCATAGGATCGGGCTTCTTCCAGCACGCCATCACACGGTTTTCCTTCATCTTGTGTATCATGGGTCAAAGGAATTTCCAGGAGGTAGACCGATCTGCCCTCTTGTTTCATGTCCCTGATGTGTTCCAGGTCGTCGGGTGAGGCGGTCAGCCCTGGGCGGCTGTCCGGAAATGAAAGGAAAACCGGTGTTTCCCGTAGTTTCGAAGCCGGTTCTTGAATGGATGGCTCGGGATGATCCGTAATGGAAGAAAGTGCTCCCACGTGTTCCGAGATATCCATCCCATCACTTTCTTCCACATGGACCAGAAGGTTTTTGAGTGTGTCCGAGGCCAGCAACAGAAAGTTGATGTTTTCAGGATTGGGGACGAGTTTTTTATTACGAATAAGCCCAAGAACACTTTCCATGTGGTGGGAAAGGGTTTTGATGTTTTCAAGGCCGATGAAACCGGCCCCCCCTTTGATGGAGTGGGCCGCGCGGAACACCGTGTTGACTTTTTCAACATCGATGTTGGATCCGGCCTTTTCCATTTCCAGCAGATCCGTTTCAATGCCGGCAAGATGTTCCAGGGATTCGTCAATATAGGCCTTCAGCGTCTCGTCATCGCTTGGGCTCATGATGATGTGCTCCACAAAAAAGGGCTGCGCACGGAGTTGTATTTTCACGAAAGAAGAACTCTATCATAGGTTGTATCGATTTTCAAAAACAATTCTAGGTGGTTTACCCATTATAACCATATTTGTAAAAGCCTTGACAGGAATAGCAAGTTTGGCTATTGATTTAAACTAAGACAACGAAATTATGCCCTTCCGTCAAGGGGTTTGCCATCAACCAAATAACTGTCTGTTCGGGGGACTTGCAATGAAAGAGATCAATGAACTGGATGTGCCTGATGACCTCTATTATACGGAAGATCATGAATGGGTACGGGTGAAAGGTGAAAATGTGACCATCGGCGTCAGCGACTACGCACAGGATCAGCTTGGCGACATTGTGTTTGTGGAGATGCCTGCGTCCGGGGATCAATTCAAAAAAGGGGATGAGTTCGGGACCGTGGAGTCGGTCAAGGCCGTTGCTGAGCTATACATGCCCATTGGCGGGAAGGTCATCCGGGTGAACCAGGCCCTTGAAGATGCCCCCGAATTGTTGAACCAGAGCCCTTATGCTGAAGGATGGATCATTGAGATCAAACCCGAGGATGCATCACAACTCGAAGCTATCCTGAACAAAGAGGCGTATCTTAAGATGCTGGAGGGGTTGGAATAGCAGCGGACACGGATTTCCAAAACAGGTTGAAAAAACGGGGAACCGTGTCCACCAGTTTCCATTTCCTCCCGTGGAAATACCAAAGCTGTATCTGCCGGTGGCAGAACATGTAGTACAGGGCCATGATCTGGCGGTGTGAAAGGGCAGGATCGATCTCCTTTCGTTCATGGCCGTGCTTTGTGGCCCGGGTCATGATCTCAAAGGCATCCTCCCGCCTATATGACGCTTCCCTCATCCAACTCCGCATGGGCACCGTGATGAACGCCGTAATGGCAACGCCCGGGTTTTTGTCATAGTAGTCCATGGTCACCCAGAAAACCTTCCGAAAAATCTCTTTGGTGCTCTCAAGACCCTCCAGATGGGTCTTCATGAGCACTCCGATCTCGCTGATCTTCTGATCCAGGATGGTGAAGAGGAGCGCCTCCTTTGACGGGAAATATTTATAGACCGTGCTGAGGCTCAACCCTGAGAGTCTGCATATCTCCCTCATATTAACCTGATGAAAGTCCTTTCGGCTGAACAGGTCAAGGACCACCGGATAAAGCCGGCTTCTCAGTTTTTCCGGAAGCAGGGGCGTCTTTCTCCGGCCGGAAGCCCGTTTGTCAATGTTCATTTCTAGGGGTCCTTTGCTCGTACTCAATAGGTGTATGGCCAGTTTTTCCAGTAATTCTTAAATCTCACCCAGAGGCCGAAAAGCCCGGTGGGCTCAAAGATGAGAAAGAGAATGATGACCAGGCCGTAAAAGCTGCCCTGCAGATCGGCCATCCTGGTGACCAGAAAAGGGAAATCCTGGCTAAAGGCATCCCTTAACAGCCTGATTCCTTCGGGGAGCATTGTAATGAAGATGGCCCCGAAGATGGTGCCGATGATGGTGCCGACTCCCCCCACCAGGCACATGGCCAGGTATTCTATGGTCATGAGGAAGGTGAAATACTCCGGGCCGATGAACGACAGGGTCACGGCATAGAGGCACCCCGCAATGCCGGCGTAGAAGGAACAGACCATGAATGACAGGATTTTGGTTTTGACCACGTCAACCCCGATCACCTCTGCGGCGATGTCGTAATCCCTGACGGCGATGAAAGCCCGGCCCGCCTCCGTTCGAAACAAGTTTCTGGCAAAGGCCGTGGTACAGACCACCAGGAAAAGGATGAGAAAGTAAATCTTTCTGTCGGAATCAAAAGCAAATCCGAAAAAGGATGCCTCCGGGACGCTCATGCCGCCTGTGCC
Organism: Deltaproteobacteria bacterium; assembly: GCA_018644785.1. Next base: position 13,859 of record JABGPV010000016.1, read on the forward strand.
GTTGGTGAGGCCGTTCCAATGGATAATGACGTATTCCACAATGTAGTAGAAGGCAAATGTGGCGATGGCCAGGTAGAGACCTCGCAGCCGCAAACAGGGAATGGCAATGATGAGACCGCAGATGGCGCTGACAATCCCGGCAATGGGAAAGGCGAGCCAGAAAGGGAACCCCCATTTCACCGAAAGAATTGTAGAGGTGTAGGCGCCGATGGCGATAAAGGCGGAGTGGCCCAGAGAAATTTGCCCTGTATACCCGGCCAGGATATTGAGACCCAAAGCCCCGATAACGGCGATGCCGCAGAGATTGGCGATGTACAGGAAGTATTGTTCTACCAGAAAGGGGAAAACCAGAAGGCAGAGGGCCAGGACGCAGAGCCAGAATTTGATGAAACATGTCTGGAAGATTTTGATGTCGTCACGATAGTTTGTTTTGAACTGCCCGCTTCCCATAAGGGTTCGCCTCGTCTGTCTACACGCGGATGATCTCTTTTTTGCCGAAGAGGCCGTATGGCCGGATCATGAGTGCCAGGAGAAGCACGAAAAAGGTCGACAACTCCTTGATCCCGGATCCGAAGGCCTGGGAAAGATAGCCGCCGGCCAGGTTTTCGACGAGTCCCACGATGAGTCCTCCCAGAATGGCGCCGCCGATACTGTCAATACCGCCCAGGACCACCGCCGGGAAGACCTTGAGTCCGATGAGACTCATGTTGGTGTCCAGGTTCGAAATACTGGCGAAAAGAATCCCGCCGATGGAGGCCACAACCGACGCCATGACCCAGGAGAGGGAAAAAATCTTTCGAACACTGATCCCCATGAGAAAGGCATATTTTTGATTGAAGGCTGTTGCCCTCATGGCCAGCCCCACCTTGTTGTATTTGAAAAAGAGGTAGCACATGAAAAAAAGCCCCAGGGCCGCAGCGATGGTGGTCAGTTCAACGGGGAGAATCACAAGGCCCAAAAAGTGATAGGCCTTGGATGAAAAAGGGGAAGGGAAGACATATTGGTCATGCCCCCAGATCAGCCCCACCAGGCTTCGCAAAAGGGTGGACAGGCCCACGGTGACCATTATCACCGAGAAAACGGGCTCCCCCACCAGGGGCCTCAGAATGGCCATTTCGATGAGAATACCCAGGAGGGATGAAAAAACCAGGGTGATCAGAAAGGCCGGAACAAAGGGAATATGATAAGTGGATACCAGATAGTAACAGAAGTAGGCACCCAGCATCATCAGTTCGCCCTGGGCAAAATTCACCACATTGGTGGCCTTGTAGATGAGGACAAACCCCAGGGCAACAAGGCCGTAGATGCTCCCCACGATCAGGCCGCTCAAAACCAGTTGAAAAAAAACCTGTAGCTCTCCGCCATCCATTTTGTTTTCGTCCCAAGCCCATCCGTGCCTTGTTTTTTGGAAAACGAAGGAACACGGGGGCTTTTCCTGGAGGCATGATTTGCCCCGGTTTTCAGGGAACCGGGACCGGCGAAAACAGTGCCGGCCCCGACCTGCCTTTTATGCCCCTACTATTGGGCCGCGGTCCACCCGGTCAAGGGAACAAACCGTTTTTCCGCCACATTCCCCTTGCTCATTCTGGCGAATCCGGGTGATCCATGGGATTTTGCGGAGTAGGTGATGGGCCCCATCAACCCTTCCGGGTCAAACCCCTTCATGGATTCCAGTGCCGCCACCAGTTTTTCCCGAGTAAGGTCTTTTCCGGCCCGTTTAGCGCCTTCGGCAAAGACCATGGCGTTGATCCAGCCATAGACGTAATAGGGATGAATTTTGGCTTCGGCGGGCATCCACTTGTCCCCGAAGTATTTTTTGGATGCGGCCACCAATCGTTTCATGCCCGGGATGTCCTCCCCGGGCATGGCAAAGATGTTCACCACCAGCAACCCTTTTCCGTATTCGCCGGCCAACTGCAGGGTCACAATAATGCCCAGGGTGTTGCTCCCGATAAAGGTCGGTTTCCAATTGAGCTTCTGTGCCTCCTTGAGGAACATGGCCCCCGATTTTATGCCGGAAGCGATGAGTACCACATCGGGCTTGGCCCTTCTCAGGTTGATGACCTGGCTCTTGAAATCAACAGCGTCGTATTTATAGGTCTCCATGGTAATGGGCGGGAGATCATATTTCTTTCGCGCCATCTCCAACCCCTTCAAATGGTCCCTTCCCCAATCATCGTCCTGGCAGAAAAGCCCGATCTTTGGTTTTTTTATCCCCAGTTCATTGCGGATGTAATCCACCACAAAAAGGGATTGATCCACATAGTTGGTGCCCACTGCAAAAACCTCTCTTTTCAAAGGATCATACATGCTTGTGGCCAGGGAGCAGGCAGGGACTATGGGAATTTTCTGTTTCTTGGCAATGGGAAAGAGTGCCGTACTGGGGGCCGTTCCCCAAGGGGAAACCAGGGCGAAAACCCCGTCTTTGGCCATGAGTTTCTTTGCGGCCGCCACGGCCTTGGCCGGGCTGTAGGCGCAGTCCTCAACGATAACCTCCACCTTTCTTCCGTTAATCCCCCCTTTTTCATTCAGATCCTTGAAAAAGGAGACAATGCCGTCCGCCATGCCGACGCCGCCAATAGCCGTGGGACCGGTCAGGTCACTCACCACACCGATCTTGATGGTATCATCGGTTACCCCCACCTCCGCCAGGGCGTTCGTGCTCCAGAAGACAAAAACCATTGTTAGCAAAACGTAAACCCACTTTGTAAATCCTTTCATGGTATCCCCCTTTAGGTTTTCTTTGTTGAGATTTGTTTTAACCGACCCTTGACCCAAACGATTTTTCCTTTTCTCCTATCACCTCCTGTACATGGTTTGAATAAGATCCTTGAGTTTCTCCTCAACGCTCTTTCGTCGAACCTTCATGGTAGCCGTCAGTTCATCATCATCGTGGTCCAACTCCTTATCCAGAAGAACGAACTTTTTGATGCCTTCCACTCTGGCGAATTCCTTGTTGGCCTCGTCCACCTCTTTTCTGATCAGGTCATATATCGCTGGGTTCTCCGCAAGACTCTTGAAGGTGGTATAGGCGATTTTGTGGTCCGTGGCCCACTTGCTCACCGTGTCCAATTCGATCTGAACAATGGCGGAGAGGTACGGTTTGGCATCGCCCACCACAATGGCCTGGTTGATATAGGGGCTGCATTTCAGACGGTTTTCCATCTCGGAAGGGGCAATATTCTTCCCGCCGGCGGTGATGATGATATCTTTTTTTCGGTCGGTGATATAAAGGTACCCCGCTTCATCTAAAACACCCACGTCCCCGGTTCGCATCCATCCATCGCCCCGCGCCGCTTTTGTGGCTTCGGGGTCTTTGTAATAGCCCTTAAAAAGTGTGTCGCCTCGAAAAAGGATCTCCCCATCCTCGGCCAGTTTGAATTCCACCCCGGGCAGGGGTTGTCCCACAGAGCCGATTTTCCTGTCGTGGCCGTGGTGGATATGGCTCACGCCGGACCCTTCGGTCTGTCCGTAGACCTCGCTGATTTTGAGTCCCAGCGCCTTGTAGAATTTCAGGATCTCGGGGGAAATGGGCGCAGATCCGCTGATGGCCAACCGGACCCGGAGTAGTCCCATCTTGTCCAGGATAGTGCGATAGAGGCAGAGGTATCCCAACCTGTAGAGCGCCCGCCGTCCCAAAGAATCCCGCCCTTTGAGAAGGCTCCTCTCTACCATTTTTCGACCGATGGGCATCCAGAAAGAGTAGACCCGACGCTTGAACCATGAGGCATCTTCCATTCGAATCCGGATGGAAGAATGCATTTTCTCCCAGATCCGTGGAACGCCCACAAAGATGGTGGGGGAAATTTCATAGAGGTTTTCCTGAATGGTCTCAAGGCTCTCTGCAAAATTGACGGTATAACCGGCATAGAGGGCAAGAATCACAGACATGAGCCTTTCCGCGATGTGGCACAGGGGGAGGTAGGAGACTACCTCGTCTTCAGGGGAAAAACGGGCGACCTTGGAAAAGGCCTCCGCCAGGGAGAGCAGGTTCCGGTGGGTCAGCATGGCGCCTTTCGGGGGGCCGGTGGTTCCGGAGGTGTACACCATGAGGGCCACATCGTCGGCGCGGATTTCAGAGATCAGCGATTCAAAGAATTGTGGATTTTCTTCGGCCTTTTTTCGCCCCAGGGCCTCCACCTGATCAAAAGAGATGATATGGGGATCATCGTAATGCCGGAGCCCCTTCATGTCGATGACGATGATCTTTTTTAAAAGAGGAAGCGCCCCCATGACCTCCAACACCTTGTCCGCCTGTTCCTGGTCTTTTACAACCACCAACACCGAATCGGAATGACGCAACACATATTCCACCTGCTGGGGGGGATTGGTGGCATAAACGCCTACAGGCACCGCTCCGGCCGCCTGGGCGCCCAGATCCGCATAGAGCCATTCCCGGCAGTTGTCCCCTAAAATGGCCAGTTTATCGCCCTTTTCAAGGCCTAAGCTAACGGCTCCCAGGCAGAAATGCTTCACATGCTCGTAATATTGGTTCCACGAAATCTCCTGCCAGACGCCTAGATCTTTTTCCCTCAGGCCCACCCTGTCCCCAAAGGTCTGCCTGTTGCGGGCCAGGAGGCGGGGAAGGGTATGGGGCTGATCATCATGGATGCCGGGTTTTTTCATTTATTCACCCTCGCCCAGATAGGCCTTGATGACCAGAGGATTCTTGGCGACGGCCTCGGGCTTTCCTTCCGTAATCTTTTCCCCGAAGTTGATGACCAGGATACGATCTGATATATCCATGACCACTCCCATATCGTGTTCCACCAGGAGGATGGTCATCCCGAACTCTTCGTTGATGTCCAGGATAAATCGGGCCATGTCTTCGGTTTCCTCCACATTCATTCCGGAAACCGGCTCATCCAGCAGGAGCAGCTTGGGGTCCATGGCCAGGGCCCGGCCCAGTTCGACTCTCCGCTGAATGCCGAAAGGGAGGGATCCCACGAGCTTTCTCCGTACGTTTTCGATCTCCAGGAAATCGATGATTTTCTCAACCACTTCCCGGTTTGTCAGCTCTTCCCGCAACGCCTTTCCCAAAAAGAGTCCCCCCCGGATAACTCCCGCATTGAGATAGAGATTCCGGCCCAAGAGGAGGTTGTCCAAAACGGTCATATTCCGAAAAAGCGCGATGTTTTGGAAAGTGCGGGCAATGCCTTTTCGGGCGATTCTGTGGGGTCTCAGGTTTGTGATTTCCCCCCCTTCAAAAAAGATGTTCCCTCTGGTGGGTTTATAGATCCCGTTAATACAGTTAAACACCGTACTTTTTCCCGCGCCGTTGGGTCCGATGAGGGCAAAAATCTCTCCTTCCTGCAACTCAAAGGAGAGGTCGGTGATGGCGCTTACCCCACCGAACAGCATGGAAATTTCCTGCACCGCCATTTTGGGCGGTTCGGTTACGAAAGCCATCTCTTCCTTTTCTTGTAGTGTTTCACGTGACGGTAGCTCTTCTTGGCGCCCACCTCAGTGAGTCCCAGGTAGAACTCCTTCACGTCTTCGTTCCGGATCAGTTTTTCACTGGGGCCGTCCAGTACGATTTTTCCATTTTCCATGATGTATCCGTAGGTGGCTATGTTAAGGGCCATGTGGGCATTCTGTTCCACGAGCAGGATGGAGGCCCCCGACTCCACGGTAATCCGTTGAAGGATCCGGAAGATTTCAGATCCGATTTGAGGCGCCAGCCCCAGGGACGGTTCGTCGCTCATGAGAAGCCTGCACCGGGTCATCAAGGCCCTTCCGATGGCCAGCATCTGTTGTTCACCACCGCTCAGATATCCGGCCATCTGGGCCAGGCGGCTCTGCAGGACCGGGAAATAATCCAGAACCTTTTCGGTGTCGATTTTCACCTGGGGCCCATCCGACCGCGTGTGGGCCCCCACCCGGAGGTTCTCCGACACGGTAAGGTCATCGAAGATGCCCCTACCTTCCGGGATCTGGACGATGCCCTTGGCTACTATCTGTTCGGGCGCCATGGCCCCTATGCCCCGGCCATCGAACTCGATTTCGCCCTCTGAAAGCTCCCCATCCTCAAGCTCCAGAATGCCGGATATGGCCTTTAGCACCGTGCTCTTGCCGGCCCCATTGGATCCCAACAGCGCTACGATGGTCTGGTCGGGGACCTCGAAAGAGACGCCCCGAACCACCTTGATAACGTCGTTGTAGACAATTTCAATGTTGTTGACCGAGAGCATGACGATCCACCACGCCTTGGACAGGATGGCCCCGTCGAAGGCGATCAATCAGGGGTCTTGGGTTAATGAGCCAGAAAGGCGTAGCCATTGCTGATGGCCTTTTCTCCCTTTTCATTATGAACAAGAAAAAAGAGCATTCGCCCGTCATCATGGGCGGTAATGCCCCGTAACTGCACGGATATCTCTGTGCCGGGAAAAACCATATGGGTAAACCGACACCCGACTCTCTTGAGTTTGACAGGTTCTCTTTCGGCCTCTGTGTTGATCAACTCCCGAACGGCAAGGGCCAGTGTGGCCGTTCCCTGTAGAATAATATCGGGCAACCCCACCTGATGGGCAAATTTTCGGGAGGTGTGTATGGGGAAAAAGATGTTGGTGCAGCCATCGTAATGGTAGGGCTGGAGGGGATCGATGAAGATCTTTTTTTCCCAGATCACGGGGGCCTCAAAATCCGCAGTGGGAACGGTGGGCAGGGTTTCATGGCCCCGCTCTTTGTGGGTGCAGCGCACGCCACGCAACAGCGTTCCGATATATTCGGTAAAAACCGGTTCTTTGTGGCTGTCTTTGGCAGCAAGCCGAATCACCAGATGGGTTCCGGACCGGTGGGGAAGAACCGCTGAAATCTCTCCTTCAATGGTGAGGGCGTCTCCAGGCAGGATGGGGCGGAATAACTCCAAATGTTCAGTGTAGTGCACTTTTGTGCGGAGGATTTCAGACGGGAATTGATCGGAGTCCATATATTCGGTCAGGTTCTCCAGTAGTGGCCACGTGGCTGCCACACTGAACATGGGGTGCCCGATCAAGCCACCGTCTCTCTCATCATCGAAATAGACCGGATTTTCATCGTGGATGGCGGCCGCGTAGTTCATCAGATGGCGCCACGTGACCGCCACATGAAACGGTTTTAAAGGTGTTCCCGCAAGGGAAGGGCTTAACGCCATGATGGTTTCTCCAGGTTTGTGGCTTACAGAGAATGATACGAAAACATTGTTTCGATATCTTGTCAAGAAAAAAACATTGTTTCGATAAAGTCTGTAATACAAAAACTATGTTTCGTTTTAACGCGCAGGAAAGTGGCTCCGGGCGTTGCTTTTATCCCAGAATCCGGGGTGCTTCAGGAAAAACCGGCGAGATAATTTATGGGTGAGGCGTTACCGCGATAATCGTAATTTGATTTTCATCAGGACCGTAATACCAAAAGATTCGATATGCAGCGGGAGTGGCCTGCTCAGCATAGGCTTCAAAGACTTTTTGCCCCTTGGGCCCTTTTAGGCTGGTGAACTCATGCGTCTTCAGGCTGTTGTGCCTCGGGTTTGAGGACAGAAAACGTATAGCCTTTTTGACAGCCTTATATCTTTTTTGCAGGCCCTTATCAATTTTAAGTGTATTCAGGTGGTCTTGCGCCTGATTTGTGAGAAATATTTCAAACAATTGGTGATCCTAAAGTTTATCGAGGTCAACTTTTTCTATTTTACCTTCAGATGCATCTTTTAACCCTATTTGGACAGCTTTAAGCGCTTCTCTATTATTGAACAGCCAAAGTTCTGAAGCGGGGATTTCGACAGTGGGCTGTAAAAGGAGTTCCCCCCGGTCATTTTTATATAATCGAACTCTTTTATATCCCCTAAAGAGATCGCCAAGGGTAATCCTGTTTCGGTCATCGATTGTTTTTGTGCCGATTTCTTGGAAATTATCATCAATTCTGAGAACGGTATCTTGCATGCCAGATGCCTCCATATTTTTCTTGAGAATACGATAATTCCCATATTGGGTCAATGGGAAATCGGCGATTGTCATCCCCTGTTTGTAACGACCTTGACAGGAATGTTAAGTTTGACTATTGAATTGGGTAAACAAAGCCATGGCAATCCGCTAAGAAAATTGTCATCAATCCCAAAGGGGCCTATCTTTAAGATGTGAGGGGGGTGGAATAGATGCGTTATTTACCGCATACCCGTGAGGATATAGCTGAGATGCTTCAGGTTGTGGGCGTAGATGGTCTAGATGATCTTTTTTCCACCGTGCCTGACGGGTGTCTCCGTCATGAAACCCTTGATTTGCCCGAACCCCTGACGGAATGGGAGCTGGATGACCATATGGCCGCTCTTTCAGAGGAAGGCGAAAACGTGCCTGATGGCGGTCCACGTCCTCGAAATTTTCTGGGTGCGGGTCGTTATGAGCATTTTATCCCCGAATCCATTTCGTATCTTCTGGGGCGCTCGGAGTTCACCACCGCCTATACCCCCTATCAGCCGGAAATGAGCCAGGGGACCCTTCAGGCCATCTATGAGTACCAGACCCTGACCGCCAGGCTTCTGGGAATGGAGGCTGCCAACGCGTCCCTTTACGACGGTGCGTCCGCCCTGGCTGAAGGGCTGCTCATGGCCACGCGCATTACCCGCAGAAAAAAGGTGGCGTTATCCAGACTGATTCACCCCCATTATCGGCAGGTGGTTCAAACATACGTGGACCCGGCGGGGCTGGAAATTGTTGAACTGCCCTTTCTTGAAAACGGCAGAACAGATCTATCCGGCCTGAAAGGCGCGGAAGATCTGGCCGCTGTGGCTGTGCAGTCACCCAATTTCTGGGGGTGCATTGAAGATCTGGGGGCAATGGGAGATATGTGCCGGGAAAACGGTGCCCTTTTTATCACAGCCTTCACAGAGCCCCTGGCTTACGGTATCCTCAAAAACCCTGGGCTTCAAGGCGCCCATATTGCCTGTGGCGAGGGCCAGAGTTTTGGTATTCCTCAGTGGTTCGGTGGACCGGGACTGGGCATGTTCGCCTGCAAGTGCCAATATATGCGCAATATGCCCGGACGTCTGGTGGGGCAGACCGAGGACAAGCAGGGACGGCGCGGATTCGTCCTGACCCTGGCCACCCGGGAGCAGCACATCCGCCGTGAAAAAGCAACGAGCAATATCTGCACCAACAGCAGCCTCTGTGCCCTTTCAGCGGCCATGTATATGGCATCGCTGGGGGGGACGGGTATCAAAGGGCTGGCCAGACTCAATTACGACAAGGCTGCTTATCTCAGAGAGTCCCTGCGGCAGGCGGGATTCAAAATCCCATTTGCGTCCCCCTGTTTTAATGAATTCGTGGTTGAATTCCCGCCTGATTTTGACGCCACCTACAACAGGCTCCTCAAAAAGAATATGGTGGCCGGGTTGCCCCTTTCTCCGTGGTATCCCGAACTGAAACATCACTATCTCCTCTGTGTCACGGAAACCCGGACCCGAGCGGATATGGATGCTTTTGTAAAGGAGGTGGCGTCATGAACAAACCCCTGGCACTTACCGGCCTGAACCTGGATGAACCCCTGCTCTGGGAAATGGGAAAAGAGGGGCGAACCGGTTTTTCCATGCCGCGGCGCGATGTGGAACCATTTCCCCTGGACGATGATCTAGCGGGGGAGGGGCCTGATTTTCCCGATTTGAACGAGATGGGGGTGGTCCGGCATTACACCCGGCTCAGCCAGTGGAATTTTGGTGTGGATACGGGCATGTATCCTCTGGGATCGTGCACCATGAAGTACAACCCCAAGATCAATGAAAAATACAGCCAGATGAAAGGGTTTGCGGGATTGCACCCCATGCTGCCGGCGAGCATGACCCAGGGCGCCCTGCGGCTGATGGTTGAGCTGGAACGGTTTCTTAAGGAGATTACCGCAATGGATGTGGTCAGCCTGCAGCCGGCGGCCGGTGCTCAGGGGGAACTGGCCGGCATGTTGCTGATCCATGCTTATCTGAAAAGCCGCAACATGAAGCGAAACAAGATCATCATTCCCGATACGGCCCATGGCACCAATCCCGCCAGCGCGGCCCTGTGCGGGTACCGTCCGGTTCGCGTGGCGTCAGGAGAAGAAGGAATCCTGACCCCTGAAGCGGTCGCCCGGGTGATGGACGGGGATACGGCCGGCATCATGATCACCAACCCCAACACCCTGGGTCTGTTTGAGGAACACATCGAGGCCATTTCGCGCATTGTCCATGACAAAGGCGGGCAGGTATATTGCGATGGGGCCAATATGAATGCGATCATGGGGATGGTGCATATGGGCCGGAGCGGTGTGGATGTGTTGCATCTGAACCTTCACAAGACTTTTGCAACCCCTCACGGCGGCGGCGGTCCGGGAGCCGGACCCGTTTGCGTGGCGAAACATCTGGCGCCATTCCTGCCGGTTCCACGAATATTAGAAGAAGATGGACTTTATTCCCTTTCCGAAGATTTTCCCCAATCCGTGGGGAGGCTCCATTCATTTTCCGGCAATTTCGGTGTCATGATCAAGGCCTACGCGTATATCCTTTCCATGGGCGCCGCGGGTCTTACGAAGAGCAGCCAGCTGGCGGTCTTGAATGCAAACTATATCAAGGAAAAATTGAAATCGGTTCTGCATCTTCCCTACGACAGGCCCTGCATGCATGAGTGTGTGTTTTCCGACAAATTTCAACGGGATCAGAAGATCACCACCCTGGACATGGCCAAACGCCTGATGGATTTCGGGTTTCACCCGCCCACCATTTACTTCCCCCTGGTGGTGGATGGCGCCATTATGATCGAGCCCACCGAAACGGAATCCCTGGAGGAGATCGACCGGTTTATCGAGGCATTTCGAATTGTGGCCGCAGAAGCCCTGGAATCCCCTGATCTTCTGCGGGGGGCCCCAAAACGGTGCAGGGTGGAACGGCTGGATGAAACACAGGCGGCGAGACGGCCCTGCCTGATGGGGTGAAACGGCCCTGCCTGATGCGGTGAAACGGATTGTTTTGGGAGATTCTTAAGGAGCGCCATTGAAAAAATATACGATTCTTTTTCTGATGGGGAAAGATCGCCCGGGCATTGTGGACGATGTGTCTACTTTCCTGTTTGAAAAGGGTGCCAACATTGAAGACAGCCGGATGGCGATCATGGGCGGGTGCTTTTCTGTCATGATGCTGTTTTCCTGTTCCGGGGAGGAACTGGAAAATATCGATGCCGGCCTTTCGGAACTGAAAGCGCTGGGCTTTGAAACATCCCTTCACGGCGCACTGGCACCTGAAACGGCTTTTGATGCCGTTGCGTTTCCGTTGAAAATGGCGCTTACATCCATGGATCACCCGGGGATAGTTCAACAGGTAGTTCGGATTTTGCGCCGTTACGATGTGAATATCCGTTCCATGAATACCCGGACCGCAAGTGCGCCCCTTTCGGGCGCGCCCATGTTCAATATGGTGCTGGAAGGGGATGTTCCCGGAGAGAAACAGGTTTCCGATGTCAAAAGGGAACTTACGGCACTGGCCGCTGAGATGAATATGGACCTGGATTTTCTGTCCGCAGCCGACGATGCAGAAACCTGATATTCAGGGGTTTCACAGGTTTTTGGATATGGAAAAGCAGAACTTAACCCCTCGTTCTGCCCCCGGTTCCGCCCACACATCCCCCCCATGACGGACCATGATCTCCTTTACGATGGCGAGTCCCAGGCCTGTCCCCTGGGTTCCTCGGGCGCTTTTCTTGCGTTTGAAGACCTCAAAAATCCCTTCCAGGTCTTCTTTTCTGAGGCCTACCCCATCATCAGTCACCGAAAAAATGTGGTGTGTTTCGTTTTCATCATGTCCGAACAAAATGCGATCTAATCCATCTCCCCCGTATTTCAAGGCATTGTCCACCAGGTTCCGAATGACCCGGATCATGGACACCCGGTCTGCTTTTATTTCGGGCAGTTGCTCCGGTTGAGACCATTTTATCCCCGCTGTTTCCAGCCGCCCTGACACTTCGTCCCTTATGACCGCCATCACCCCATCCATTGGGGTTTTTTCAAGGGAAAGGGGCGCTTCTCTGGTTGAAATGAAGGCGTTGATGTGGTTGACCAGTTCTTCAATCAGCGCCGAGGTTTTGATAATCTGGTCACAGGTTCGTTTCCCCTTGTCATCCAGCAGATGTTCCGATTGTTTTTGAAGCAGCATGGCCAGGCCATGGATGCCGATGGCCGGGCTTTTGAGATCGTGTGAAATGGAATAGGAAAACAGTTTGATTTTATCCGCACTTTCCTGGACCTGGCTTTCTGCGGTTTTTCGCTTTTCCGCCATTTGATTGAAGGCTGTGGCCACATCCTTTAACTCGTCATCAGAGGTGGGCTCAATTCGGTGGTCCAGATTCCCCTGGCCGAATGCTTCGGAGCCTTCTTTCAGCTGTCGCACGGATCGGATGATTCCCCGGGTGGTGAACCATGTGACCACGCCCATGGCCATGAGTACAAAGAGGGTCAAAGCAAGGGTGACGGACAGGGCCACCGCGCCATGGTAAATGGCATCCTCAGCTGTTTTTTCCGTGTCTTGTCGAATCAGGGGTTGAATATCTTCGTTTAATATTCGCTGGATCCTCAGAAGACCTTTTTCGAATTCTTCCAGTTCGTGCTGCAACTGATCCGCCGGTTTTGTGAACTCTTTCTGCGTGAGTTTTCGGGCTTCGGCCAGTTCGATAATCTTTTTGGATAGTGTCTGGTGCTCTGAAAAATAAAGGGTCACTTTTTGACCGAATTTTTTCTCCGAATCTGTTTTGGCGAGTCGGTTGAATTCTTTGAGAAATGCTGCGAAGTTTTCCTGGAATTGATGGAGGTTTTCAATATGGAGCCGCTTGCCGTCACGGACGAACGCGAAGATGGAAATAGCGCCTTCCCCGATATTGACCTCCATTTCCAGAAGGGCATCTTCCAGGGGCTCCTGGACGGAGAGAAACTGTCCCAACGCCTGGTTCAGCTTCTGTATCTGCAGGTAGGAGATTGCCCCTGACACACCCAGAACAAGGATAAGAATTCCAAAACTCAGCCAGAGCTTCTTGGCGATGGTTATACGCATGAATTGATCTCCGGGGGGGGGTAGGGCAGTTACCGGTTTCTTCCCCCTTTACGAAAACCCGAAAGTACCCAGAAAACGCCCCACAAGAGCGCTACCGGGGCGATGCCCACATAGAGAAACATAGGCCAGTGGTTGTTCCAGGGCTTGATGAAAAAGGCCATGACGGTCGGCCACAAAATAGAGACCATGACAGCCAGGCGTACCCATCCGGTCATTTTGGAAATCATACCGGCTTGCCGGCCGCCTTTTTCAATCCGTTTTCCGGTCAGTCTGGGCAGCATGAAGATTGCCAGGGCGATAGCGATAATAACGAGAATTTCATTCATGAGCGATTACCGGTCCAAGCTAAAAATGGGCTCAAAATGGACATTATAACTTCATGGTCAGAGAGCGTCTTATGAAATGTGAAACCACTCTATACTACTTTACATTGTTTTTTCAATAAACATTATGCGAATTTGGAAAACACGGATTCCACCCTCATGCAGGAGGGTATCAGGAAAATCTGCCTGGGCCTGACGGACCTTTCCCAGGTGAGGTCGGTTTTCATGCGGTAGAAATGGGTGGTAGTCATTAGAAAGAATTTCCTTGACTTCCAGAAATTTTCAAATAAGATCCTCATAACCTAATTGTTATATACTAAATCCGGATTCGCTTCCCGGAGGTTCCCATGAAGCAACATCGGAGACGCTTTAAATGAGTAAGATTGGTTTGGACCTCAGGAATCTTGCGACTGGTCCCGCTTCAGCGGAATGCCGTATGAATTGGAGGTGACAACTATTCTGACACAGGGGGGTTCCGACAGTATCTTTAACTTTTCTTGAAAGGGAATGCCACCTGATACATCAAACGCATCATGAAGGTCAGAAGAAAGCAGCGGGAATGATGATGGATCGTACGAGGTTCCAAAGGGTAATGGCCCCGGACTTCGTGAAAGGTGTGAATCAATGAAAGTTATTGAAGCAACAATCGAACAACTGGATGATGCTGCGAACCTGTTTGAGCAATATCGCGATTTCTACAAATTGGAACGAACACCCAACAAAGTTCGATGGTTCATGAAAGAGCGCCTGCTCTCAAAAGATTCCGATATATTCCTGGTGTACCATGAGCATCTATGTGCCGGTTTTATGCAGCTCTACCGTTGCTGGGACTCTATTTCCATGAAAAAACTCCTCTTCCTATACGACCTCTTTGTCATACCCAGCGAACGTAACAAACAAATCGGCGACCACCTGATCGACCGAGCAAAACAACTTGCAAGAGATATCGGGGCCGGTATGATCATGCTTCAAACGCACAAACACAACAATGTATATGCCAGACACTTCTATGAATTGAACGGATTCGAGCTCGATGAAGACTTTGATGTCTATAATTTCATGCTATAAGGAAGCGGCATTTCTGAGGTGTACCCAATTTGGTAAAGGAGGGACTGGCTATGGAACCATCAAACGAGCTGAAGGCGCTTTATTTTCGAAGTTGTGAGGCCATATCAAGTGGCGACTATTCATTTTTCGAACGGTACTTCTCAAACAGGGATGGTGTACTTGCGATTGGTACTGATCCGACGGAATGGTGGTCAGGTTACGCCACTATTACGAGGGTGTTTAAATCCCAGCTGAAAGAATTGAGTGGCCTGCAGCTCCTGGCAGACGCTCCCCAGGCGTATCGTGACGGTTCGATCGGTTGGGTCGCTGGCCAACCCATACTCAAATTTTCAGATGGCACGGAAATGCCGGTCCGATTGACGGCTGTTTTTCAAATGGAAGAGAATGGTTGGAAGATCGTTCAGTGGCACTTTTCCATGGGAATTCCCAATGAGGATTCCATTGGTGAGATGCCAACGACCCAGTGACCAGCGAAGGCAGTCCAAGGAATTCCCTTTTTATGAAAGACTGGGAAGAGAAACTGAACGCATTTCTTCGTTTCAATGACCGTTCCGTCGAAAAACAAACAGCATCCCCTGTGGCGCAGAGTGCTTTATGCCCAGGCAAAAACGCCACTCTCACGGCGTCGGGCTCGCAGACGCAGCCTCATCAGCGGACGCGAAGACGATTTCCGGTAGATTCTCTTGCACGCCCGAACAAAAACAGTATAATTCAACAAAAAACGGATCTACCGCTTTTTACTTTTGAGGAACTTATCATGGGGACTGAAATTTTCTTGATTGCCGTCGTGATTCTCCTGCTCTTTGCTGTTTTTGATCTGGTCGTGGGGGTCACCAACGATGCCGTCAATTTTCTGAATTCTTCAATCGGTTCAAGAGTAGCCCCCTATTTTGTGATCATGATTATCGCAAGCCTTGGCATTCTTGCAGGGGTGACCTTCTCAAGCGGGATGATGGAGGTGGCACGGAAGGGAATATTCCATCCCCAGTTTTTTACCATGCCGGAGCTTATTACCATCTTCCTGGCTGTAATGCTCACGGACATCCTTCTCCTGGATCTCTTTAACACCTATGGCTTGCCCACTTCCACCACCGTCTCCATTGTGTTTGAACTGCTCGGAGCCGCCGTGGCCGTTTCGGCAATCAAGATCATGCAGACCCATGGCGGTGCCATGGCGCTCGGGGAATACATCAACACGGGAAAGGCCATGATGATTGTGTTCGGCATTCTCCTTTCCATTGTCGTGGCCTTTTGTTGCGGCGCCGTGGTTCAGTTCTTCACCCGGCTCATCTTCACCTTTGACTATCAAAAAAAGATCAGGCGTTTTGGATCTCTTTGGGGCGGGGTTGCCATGGCAACCATCACCTTCTTTATCCTGATAAAGGGGGCCAAGGGCGCTTCCTTCATGACCCCGGAGTCAGTCCAATGGATCAAATCCAATTCCCTGCTCATTCTGATCGGTATTTTCATTGTTTCAGCGATTATTTTACAAATCGCCATTTCCTTATTCAAGGTCAATATTTTTAAACCGATCGTGCTGGTAGGTACCTTTGCCCTGGCCATGGCCTTTGCCGCCAATGATCTGGTAAATTTCATAGGGGTCCCCCTGGCAGGATTGAGCGCCTACAAGACCGCCATGGCGGCGGGAGATCCCCTGACCATTACCATGAGCGCCCTGAGCCGGAAAGTTCAATCCCAGACAGGGCTCCTTCTCCTTGCCGGCATCATTATGGTGGTGACCCTGTGGTTGAGCAAAAAGGCCCGCACGGTCACTGAAACGGAACTCAGCCTGGGTCATCAGGAAGAGACCACCGAGCGTTTCGAGTCGATCTGGCTTTCCAGGACTATTGTGAGAATGGCGGATTCATTCTTTAGGAGCTTAACGACGGTTATTCCCCATAATCTCAGGAAAACCGTCAGCACGCGAATAGACCCCCATAGTTACAAGGATGTTACGGTTCAAGGCCCTAAACCTTCCTTTGACCTGGTCCGTGCATCCGTGAACCTGATGGTTGCCAGTGCCGTGGTCTCTTTTGCCACCTCCATGAAACTCCCCCTGTCAACAACTTATGTCACTTTCATGGTGGCCATGGGCACCTCTTTTTCTGATCAGGCGTGGGGCAGGGAAACGGCAGTCTATCGGGTCACCGGGGTTCTGACGGTCATCGGCGGCTGGTTTATGACGGCCTTGATTGCCTTCGTGGTCGCCTTTGTTTTCGCAAACATTATCTACTACTTCAAGGCGCCGGGGGTTTTCGGCCTCCTGTTTATCGGGGCGTTGGTGTTCTGGAAGAATCAAAGAAAGCACAAGGGCCGTGCCAGAGAAAAAGAAGAAGCGAAGGTTTTTAATCTAAAGAAGATCACCGATGCGCACATGGCCATCTCCAGCACCTTTGACCATCTGGCGCATCTTCTGGAAGCCATCCGGGAATCTTTTGATCTGACATTCGATGCACTCTTTGATCAAGATGTCGATGAACTGAAAAAACAGCGGAAAAAGGTAACCCAAATACAACTGTGGACAAACATCATCATCGCAAACGTTTTTAAAGTACTGCGTTTGCAACAGAAAGGGGATGCCGAAATATCCTACAAATACGCCCAGACCATCAGGCGCCTGCAGAAGATATCCGATGGGCACCGGGATATTGTTACGCGCTCCTATAAACATATCGGCAACAAACACAAAGGGCTTCTGGATGTTCAGATCGAGGAGCTCAAAAAGATCAAGATATGTATCCTTGATATTATTCTGAAAGCGGAAACGTCTTTCAACAGGAAAGAAATTGTGGACTATCAAAACATCGTCGATCAGTACCGGTACATGAGGGAACTGGCAGATCAGTTCAACCAGAATCAAATTGAAAGAATCAGAACCGACGTCTCCAAGACACGCCTCAGCATCCTCTACTATGCCATTGTGGGTAACTGTATTATGATGTCCAAGCAGAACATCAAACTGCTGGAGATTTTCAATGAATCCTTCAAATTCGATAAGCAGCTGTCAAGCTCATACTATGAAATCGATAGCCAATAATGTCCCGAATAAAGGGCAGCAGACTTTTAATTGAAAAGCCGTAACACCGATTGAGCTGCCTGTGCTCCCAATGATAATGACGTCATTCCTAAAGATTGTTTAGTTTGCAACATCAGAGCATTGGCGCCTTCCTCGTTCATGTCGGCATTGGTGAGGTTTTCCGCTCCTGTTTCGAGGATGTTTACCATTGAATCTGTGAAAGATGATCTGGTCGTGATGATATTGAGATTGGTGGAGAACCTTTCCTGAAGGGTCCTGAGACGTTGTTTGGCTGCTGCGAGTTCGTCCAGGGAAGTTTGGATATTAGTACTGCTCTCTTGCCAGGTTTCCACCAATCCTAATGCTGTTATAGATGGGAAAATTTTGATCACCTGCTGTACTACTGTTTATTTGAAATTCCCCGCCCACTTGGTTTCCTGAGCTGTCATATCTTTGACCAAATATGTCTTTACTGCGAGTATGCGCAGATTGCCACGTTACCAAAAAGTCACCATCTGAATCAACATTATCTGTTCGATTCAACCCCAACCCTTCAGCACTTGCGCATTCCCCTTCTACCGTTAAACTCGAATCGCCTGTTTCATTAAAATTTACACACATTTAACGAAACAAAGGAAAATATAAAATGAGAGTTCAATATCTCTGTGTTTCGTTCAAACCTCATCTACCCCGTGATCCCATCCGTCCTAACGCCCACCCCTCATAACGTTCTTAATCCAGCCTCTGCTATTTCTTTCTTCTGTACAATAAAGATCATCCAACACCTCCATTTGTCTTCTCCAAAATGTTCAATTTTTCTCATTTGCTTTATAAAAGTCTCTTAGAGAAATAAATAACCAATCATTCACTAATAATTATGGCTGATTGATTGCACTTTCCTGTGATCAGGAACCGGTCTTATTAAAAGGTCAAAGGCTTTTACCCTTGCAATATCACACAACTTCAGCTACTAAGCATCTTATCGAGACTATACTGGGAATTGAGCATTTATTAGGGATAATATTTAGTACTTGGTTTCTTGTTGAAAAAACAAGAAGTTAATTGACTGAAAAACCTAAACCTTTAAATTGACATTTTAATCTGCGGCTTGCTACTTTAGCTTATATGGCCTTACTGAAAAATCGGCATGGCGTAAATGCCTCAGTTGGGTGATAACCGTGGTTCCCTGATGTTGTAGGGTCTAACTTTGGTGGTTGGGTGATAGTTGGGAATGGTTGTCAAGATATTATTTTTTTAACTCTTGAGAAATATATGAAAAAAATCGATTTACCTATTCCAAACGATAAGGACTCAAAGGCATCCGTCCAAAACATCACGGTTCTTTTCGTCAACATCGTTGGTACAGACAAAAGGCCCTTGCCTCACCGTGTCCTAACTAAAAGGAAAATACTCCGACACCATGTAGAATCTTTCTCACAGTCTATCAGCGAGTACGGGGGGCATGTGATCAAGATCACTGATGAGTCGGTTGTCGGATCTTTTCCGGATGCTGGTAATGCTGTCAGGTCTGCTATAGAAATCCGGAAAAAGGTTAACAAAACGGCTAAAACTGAAGCAGGACAAAATCGGATTTATATTAAAGTCGCCATTCACCACAGAAAGGGGGCTGTTCAGACGGTAGGTATTGCCGATAGCGTGGTAAATCTGGCAGGAAAAATGGTATCCCTTGCTAGCGAAAATGAAATCTACTTATCTCAGGATGTATACAAACTGGCTCAAAATTTACCCGATGTAAAATTGACCCCGGTCGAGTTTATTGATAAAGAAAACGAATTTGATGGAATCAATATCTACAAAATAAACCAGCATCAACAAGAGGAGCAACAACGTTTCTTTCCACCTCAAGATACCCTAGCCCATGACAACAAGCCACCCTGTTTTTATTGCGGCGACAGAATGCATCTTACTCCCGAGTGCCTTTCAAAAAACATATTGTATATTGCGGATAGTTTAGAAAAAGCTGGATACCTTCGCCCGGAAAAACTCAATAAACTTTTTGATGATTATTTGAGCGGTGCCGATTCGGAGGAAAATGGAATCAAAAATGAATCCCATTCCTTAGTTAAGGATCTATTTTATGAGATAAAACTGATCTATCAACTACGCTTTCTCAGTGCCATTTGGGGTTGGGGGAATCTGGATTGGGAAAAGATGCGAAATAAGAAAAGCGGCAGGGAAAAGACCGGTCCTATTTGGCAAGCCTTTGATTCTTTGCGGTCATCAAATGCGCCCAGAGCAAAAGAACTCCTTGAAAAAGAGACCCTTAAATTCCGTAAAGACCATAGATCGTCCATTGTTTTTGCGCTAATAGAGATAGAACAAAATGATTTTCCCCAGGCGCTAGGGCATTTAGATAATGCATTGCACGTCGCAAATACCAAGGCACAAAAAATATTCATCCATTTCCTTCTTTTTCGTATTTATGAGTTGATGGGAAAATTTGTTCAGGCAAAAACAAAGCTTCGAGAGATCCTCTCGCACGACCCTGAATGCTCGGAAGCCTTGTATCAAACAATAGCCTTCGACTTCAAGGAACAACGCAAAAGCAAGGCACTTTCACGACTGATGATGCTCGTGAAGAAATACAGGGAATATTACATTAAAGCTTTGATTGACCCTGATCTTGCCCCATTCAGCAGAGATATACATCCAAAGCTTCGGAGTCTCTTTAACGAAGCCAAGGAAGATGCGGACCAGCTTGTTCCAAAGGCAGAAAAGGAACTTGTTCTTCTGAAGAAAATGGTCTTATCCAAGAATGAACAGTGGTTTGACGAGGCACAATCATTGTGGGATAAGATAAAGAAAATCTCGGGATCAGGAAGCTATTTTGGTTATCTTGACAAGACTCGATATGCAACCGAACTCCTTTCCATTGGACAGAAAGTTAAAGAAGAACGAAAGAAAAATATTAGGAAAATAGTCTACGAATTACGTCCCCGCTGTGAAAAATATTTCACTCTTGTAGTTAATTTCTCATATTCTGTTTTTATTGGGGAACTCCCTGACCGATTGACAGCTATTCATTCGGAACTTGCGGAAATAGAAAGGTTGGTCAGTTCTGAACGTCCTTTTAACTACAAAAAAATTATTAGCCAATTAAAAGGCCTTTCCTCAGGATTGAATGTGATTCATTCAATAATGCAAAAAAGACACACCTCAATGCTGTTACTCCAGTTCTTATCCTTTATATTAAAATTTAATGCGATTTTTCAAGGCATTACTCTTCTTATCGTTTTTGCTGGTCTTCCTCTGTTGAGCTATTACTCTACTTTTTTTGATGCACCAGGACAAGAGTTCTTAGCCCAACATATTGGAACTTTTCAAAAGTGGCTATTTTTTTCGGGCGGGATATTTTGGTTTTGCATCTCTTTTGTGTTGGGATTGAGAAAGATTTATGGTGAGCAGAGTAAAGACTTCAGAACCAAATTTACTTCAGCTTAGAGGACTCGTTAAGGAAATTCCGATGACCATTTTATATCTATTCGTGGTTTTTGGGTGTTGGATTGTGGGAATGTGGTTGTGGTTAAGGCTGAACTTCAATACGCAAAGCGGCCTCAAGTTTTCATTGGATATGGCCGATAATAATTTAACGTCTCTTTGAATACCCAAATATTTTTGAATCAGAAGTAACCGATAGAAATGAACTCAATTACTTCATACAGTCCTTCGTTATCCGCATCCCCAGGTTTCCAAGAGGCATACCAGAGCTATTCCGAGCTCCAGGCGGCCCGGTTGTCCGTTTCGGAAAGCCAGAGCAAAGATATCACCATCTTTACCGATGAAGGGGATCGGGTAACCATATCGTCCAATCAACAAAGCCAGGTTCAATACCTGACGTATGAAGGTCTCTCAAAGAAAAGGGTTTCAGGTGAATATCAGGGCCATGCACTCACCAAAGAAAGCCTTGCCATGTTCAAGGGGGAGCGTTTCGAGTTCGAAAACAGCGGGAGCATTTCCATATCGGTGGAGGGTGATCTGAATGAGCAGGAGCTGAAAGACATCAAGGAAGCACTCAAAAAGATCGATAAAATTATGACCGATTTCCTGCACAGGGGTGACATGGTAGATGCCGCCGTTAAAAGCATGGAAATAGGAACGCTCGACACCATCGCCGGCCTTGAAGCCAACTACCGATATGAGAAATCCGCTATATTGGAACAAGCCAGTCTTAAAGAAAAAACCACGTATTCTAGAGACCGTAACCCTGAAACATCGCCGTTAGAAAAAATTGAAAACCCTCTCAACCATATAAAAACCCTCATCGAAGAACTCACCAATATCATAAAAGAATCTGAGATCGAACCTTCAAGATTCAAGAAACCCATCCAGAAATTATTCTCAGACTACAGAGACAATCCAACCGAAAATGATCCCCGTGACCCCCATAGAATCCGGTTGACGGAATGGATTGAAACTGAACTGCTAAAAAAATTATCCACACTATCTGCAAAAATCAAAATGGTTTCTCAACCTTCTCTTGCCGAATGATTTCTTGATATTTCAATGGCTTTATTCTTTGAAGTTCTGATTTTCTTTCAATACTTTAACGGGAAGATGTGGTTGGAGGGTTTTTTAACGGCAGAATTTAAGGGAGCTTTTAGGGGGTTGAATTGCCAATGATTGATATGGTAACCTTGCGTGGAATCGGTGGCGGCAGGAGTCAAGATTACTATATTACCCCTGAATTTCAAAACTTTCCAGAAAGGTCAGGACTACATCTTGCAGCCCTAACTCCCTTCGGCATCGCCCTATTCCCACCTCAAGGTACTGCCCTTCCCTTACAAACTGCCGAAAAAACACTTGAACAAATCGCTCTTCACACATTATCATGTTTTTCATTAAACCCGTATAAGTTTCTTGATTGGTGGATGACTTGGCAAAGGAATCAAAAGCTGAAGTTCGAGAAGAACGTTTTGGGGAGATAGCCCAGAAGAAAGGGTACATCACCTGGCC
>JABGPV010000160.1 GCA_018644785.1 Deltaproteobacteria bacterium
ATTGAGGAGTAAATGAATATCAAAATCATTCTAGCCGACTATTCAAATGAGCAGCAGGAGAAAGAAATCCCAATGCTGCTAGATGGATATGCTTCTGACCCAATGGGTGGAGGGAAATCCCTTGATGAAAAAATTAAAAACAATCTGGTCAAAGAATTATCGAAAATTCCCCACGCATTTTCGGTAATCGCTTATGTTGATGGCCAGCCAGCAGGCCTAGTAAATTGCTTCGAGGCTTTTTCAACCTTTTTATGTAAGCCCATAATTAACATTCACGATTTTGTCGTCCTGAATGAATATAGAGGCAAAGGCATCAGCCAAATGATGCTGGAAAAAGTTGAAGAAATGGCCAGGTCAAAAGATTGCTGCAAAGTAACCCTTGAGGTTTTAAGCAATAATGAAGTGGCGAAATCTGCATATGGGAAATTTGGCTTTTCAGGCTATGAACTTGATCCTGAAGCTGGGTTCGCACTCTTTTGGCAAAAATCGTTAACAAACACAACATAAGTCGTTTCAGTGGACGCCAAAAGGCTGGCGCCATTGAGCTCGGGAATTCCCCGCTACACAAATACAAACCCGGAGCACGCTGTGGAAATGGCAAAATTAGGCGTATTAGATCGATTTCTTACCCTTTGGATATTTATTGCTATGGCGGTAGGTGTTGGAATTGGGTTTATTTTTCCAGGTATCGATGAATGGAATGAGGTTGTGTCTGTTGGGGCAACCAATATCCCACTAGCCATTGGTCTTATTTTGATGATGTATCCTCCCCTAGCTAAAGTGAATTATGGTTTGCTTGGTAGAATCACCTCTGACAAAAAAGCCATAAGTTTATCCTTATTTATGAATTGGATTATCGGCCCAATATTAATGTTTACCTTAGCATTAGTATTTTTAGGTAACCACCCTGGTTACATGACAGGGGTTATTTTAATAGGTATTGCTCGTTGCATAGCAATGGTTCTGGTCTGGAATGATATTGGTGGAGGTAACAAAGAATATGGGGCTGCTCTGGTAGCCTTAAATAGTATTTTTCAAATTGTAACCTATAGCTTTATGGCATGGTTATTTATTACGATTTTACCACCATATTTTGGGTTTAGTGGTCACACTGTCGATATATCAATATTAACTATTGCCGAAAGTGTACTTATTTATCTTGGCATTCCATTTTTAGCTGGATATTTAAGTCGTAGAATATTAGTTTCATTAAAGGGGGAGCAATGGTATACAACAAAGTTCATACCTGCAATCTCTCCTATCACCCTGATAGCACTATTAGCAACCATTGTTTTGATGTTCAGTTTAAAAGGTGAAATGATAGTTGAACTTCCCTTTGATGTGATTCGTGTTGCGATCCCATTAGTGATCTATTTTATTATGATGTTTTTTATAACCTTCTTTACTGGAAAAAAAATAGGTATTAGTTATGATAAAAATGCAAGTATCGCATTTACTGCAACAGGAAATAATTTTGAACTAGCAATTGCTGTGGCTATAGCGGTATTTGGTATAAATTCTGAACAAGCTTTTGCTGGGGTGATCGGTCCTCTTGTTGAAGTGCCGGTGTTGATAATGCTTGTAAATATATCACTTAAACTAAAAAACAAGTATAAACCAGTAAGTTAACTGTGAAAAGAAGATGTATGACAAGAGAATCCAGCGGAGGCGGGCATGGATGACGGCATGCTTTTAGTGGCAATCGGTTGCAGCCGTTTGCCGGGGATGTTTGATATGGCTTCAAGGCACCCCTTTGTTGCTTTTGGAACGATGGATGAAAAGGTTCTTGCCGATCTTGCCAATTGCGTTTCGGCCCATAGGGCGCCTAACGTGCCGACATACTTTTACGAAACCGGGTGATTCATTGAGCGCCGGATTGTTGCTGTGGGCAACCTTTTCAAGATATGGCTTTCAGTTCCGGAGGATGCTTCCATGGAGGAACTCCATGATGCATTTCAAAACCATTTTGGTGCGAAATGGGACGAAGTCCTTGATGCCGCTGATACGTCTTTTGCCTACAATTCCGCCAATAATGCCTATTTCGCCGTGAGCGACCTGCGCCCTGTAGACGATCTGACGTTGGATCAACTCCTTAAGAAAAATGGGATCGACAAGCCCCCGAATATTATCGTAAGTTAGTGTAACAAGTTAATACACTTAAGGTATTCTATGTTGGTATCGTCTCACGAATTTCGTTTAACGATTGAGGAGGGATTTACCGTCAAGGGAATCGGCGGAGGCCATGCTTTTTTGAATTTTCGAGGAATAGCCCAGTACATCTTCGGAAGTGATGATGATGTTTCGATTAAGGGTGGCGAAGTAGGGTGAAATTTCTTCCGGAATCCGGCCGTATGGGTCTGTCCCCTATTATTTCGTTCAGGATTCAACCGCGGTCGTTTGATTTTTCAGGGTAATGGCCCCTACGGGACAGATCTCCACGCAGGCAAGGCATTGGTCACAGGGGACTGTCTCAGCCGTTTGATGACCATAGAATCGGATGAGTGTTTTAAACCCCCGGTCGGCAAAGTCCATGAGAGGGGTGCCATTTGCCTCACGGCAGACCTGAATGCATTTTCCGCAAAGGACACACCGGTTGGGATAGTGGCTCAGGAACGGATGATCATCCATCGTTTCCTGATCTTTCCGATAATGTTCCAGGCGTTTGGGCTTGAGTCCCACTTTCAGAAAGCGGGCGATTTTCTGCAATTCACATTTTTTGTTGGCCGGACAATGGCCGCAATCCACATGGTGTACGGACAATAACAGTTCCAGGGCGGTTCGCTGCAACTGACGCACCGCAGGTGTGTTGGTTATTACCACCATATTTTCGACAACTTCCATCTGGCATGAGGGGACCGGTTGATGATGGCCCTCGATTTCAACAAAACAGAGCCGGCAGGAAGCGGGGGGATGCTCCAGCGTGTCCAGGTAGCAGAGGTTGGGAATGTATATCTCATGTTCAAGGCAGGTTTTGAGCAGATTGGCCCTTTCCTTTACTTGAATTTCTTTGTTATCCACAACAATTGTGATCATGAGGTTACTCTATCAGTTCTTAGCTGTTAGCCTAAATGCTTACTCCGCCGGTCGTTCCACAACAGGCGCCAGGTTCGGCGGCGACACCTTCACAACCGCATCATACTCCGGGGGGCAGGCGGTTACGCATTCACCACACTTGACACAGAGGGTTTGATCGACCCCTTTTTTTCGATTGCGGGTGGTGAAAATAGCTTCCACGGGGCAACAGCCCACGCACGCGTCGCAACCCCGGGCACACTTGTCCAGATCAATGTAAAAAGCCGTTAAATCACGGCACATGCAGGCCGGGCACCGCTTTTCCTTGATGTGGGCTTCATATTCGTCTCGAAAATATTTCAACGACGTCAGCACCGGATTGGGGGCCGTTTTTCCCAGGCCGCATAGAGACCCGGCCTTGATGTCTTCACTGAGGGTTTCCAGGATTTCCAGGTCTCCCTCGCGCCCCTCCCCCTTGGTGATGCGAACCAGAATTTCCAGCAGATGGTGGGTACCGATCCGGCAGAAGGTACATTTTCCGCAGGATTCCTTCTGGGTGAAATCCAGAAAATACCGGGCCACATCCACCATGCAGGTGTCTTCATCCATGACCACCATGCCGCCGGAACCCATCATGGCCCCGGCTTCGATCAGGGAGTCGAAATCAATGGGGGTATCCAGGAAGTCCGATGGCAGACACCCCCCGGAAGGTCCTCCGATTTGAACGGCTTTGAACGCCTTTTTATTGGGAATACCGCCGCAGGTATCGAAAACCAGGGTACGCAGGTCCACGCCCATGGGGATTTCCACCAGGCCCGCATGCCGCACATTGCCCACCACGGAAAAGATGGCGGTGCCCGGGCTTTTTTCCGTTCCGATTTCCCGAAACCGCTCGGCCCCTCGGGCCATCAGGGAAGGAACCGTTGCAAAAGTCTTTACATTGTTGATAACCGTGGGTTGTCCCCAAAGCCCTTTTTGAACCGGGAAAGGGGGACGGTAGGTGGGCATGCCGCGACGGCCTTCCATGGATTGAATAAGGGCTGTTTCCTCGCCGCACACAAAAGCCCCGGAACCCTGAAAAACCTCAATTTTCAGGCTGAACGGGCTCCCCAGGACTTGATTCCCCAAAAGCCCTGTTTCCTCGGCCTGCAAAATGGCCCGGGTGACCATTTTGACCGCAAGGGGATATTCCGCCCTCACATACACAATGGCATGTTGGGCCCCCACCGCATGGGCGCAGATCATGATCCCTTCCAGCACCTGATGGGGGTTGCTTTCCAATATGGTCCGGTCCATGTAAGCTCCGGGATCCCCCTCGTCCGCATTGCAGATGACGGTTTTTTCTTTGCCTTCTGCCCTCTTAAACACTGACGCTGCCAGCGCCCATTTAAGTCCTGTGGGAAAGCCCGCACCACCACGGCCCCGCAGGCCCGCCGCCTTAACTTCTTCGATGATTATTTCCGGTGAAGATTGAAGGGCCTTGACCAGGGCGCTATACCCACCGAAGCTCACATAATCCTCGATCTCTTCCGGGTCCACCTGACCGCATTTTTCCATGACCAGGCGTTTTTCCATATTGAACCGTGGAAAATCCCATACCTGGGGAATCATGTCGTTTTCAACCATGGCCCCCATGAGATATTCAAAAAGCGGGTCCCCTTTTTCCAAAAAGGATTTTACCAGCATCCGGGCTTTTCCCGGAGTTACCTGATGGTACAGGATGGCAGGGAAACCCGGATTTTCAATGATGACCACCGGTTCCGCATAGCAATGTCCGATGCAGCCCACCGAATGGATGCGGGCCTCCATATTCCGCTCAGCCAGTGCCTCCTCAAAGGCCGCTTTGGTCTCCAGCGCCCCGGAAGCAATGCCGCAGGTGGCCATGCCGATGTGGATCACGGGACTGGAAGCATTTTCCAGAGTTTTCCGCTTTGCCAGAGCTTTTTCGCGAATGGGGGTAAAGGCCTCTTCCGGATTTGCTTTATTGTTAGGAGCCATTTTTTTGATTTCCCCGGGCCCGCTTTTCCCGCGCCTGTTTCTCCTTTTCGATCTGAAATCCCAGGATCAGCCCTTCCACTTTACTGGGGGCCACATGACCGTGAGCCGTTTCATCCACAATCACCACCGGGGCCAGGGCACAGCACCCCACGCAGGCCACCCGTTCAATGCTGAATTCCCGGTCCGGGGTGGTTTCACCATGACCGATTCCCAGTTTTCGTTCGAAATTCTCCAGAATGATGTCGCCTCCCCGCACATGGCAGGCGGTACCCAGGCACACCTTCATGTGGTGTTTTCCCGGCGGGTGAAATCGGAACTGGTTATAGAAGGTGGCTACGCCATATACTTCGCACAGGGCCAATTCAAGAGCATCGGCCACCAATTGAATGGCATCGGGCAACAGGTAGGCATGCCGTTCCTGGATCATCTGAAGCATGGGGATCAGGTTTTTTCTCTCTTTTTCAAACCCTTGAAGCCGGCCCTCAATATCCACCAGCATGGCCGCTTCCCGGGCACGAATATCGTCATCCACAAATATTTCCTCAAATATTTTCCATGGCGCCCAGCGCCCCGTGGAGCCGGTCCCGAAGCAGAAAACAGAGGCTTTCCATCATTCTGAATCCCATTTTATGGTTGCCCACCATGATTTCTCTCAGCTCCGTTCCCTTGATGCTCACCACCGTTGTGGGTTTCCGGCAGACGGCTGAACTCATAAGGGTATGGGGCTGGCCCAACAGGGTCGACCAGCATCCCATGACCCGCCCTTTCCCCAGAAGTCCGATCACGGCGTTTCCCTTCCGGGTTCCGAGATCCATGGACCGTTCCAGAGAGACGTGTCCTTCTGCGATCACGTGAATATATTCGCCGAAATCCCCTTGGGAGAAAACATATTCCCCCGGTTCATAATCTCGCACCTGGCACAGCGTGATGATGTTCTTGATGCTGGGCTCTTCAAGACCCTTGAAGAATTCGCACCCCTCCAGGACTTCTTTGATTTTATTGCGATCCATTTTCACCTCCTCAGGTTTTATTATTTGGCGTAAGTTACCGAAGGGAAGAGTTTGCCATCCGTATGGGGCAGAAACAGGGCTGCAATATATTCGTCGGTAAAGGGCTGATGGGTGGAGAGTTCGATATTGGTCATGGACCTTGATATGTTCAGGCAGGTTTCAAAGGCACTCTCTGAAAGTAGACAGGCCCGTGCCCCCGTAAGGGAACTGTTGCCGATGAATTTGATTTTCTCCAGTGGTATATCCGGCAGAAGCCCTATGGCCACCGACTTTGGGATGTTGAGGAAGCTGCCGAACCCCCCGGCCACATACAGGGTGTCGATGGTGTCGAATCCCAACCCGATATAATCCATGAGGGATTTAATGGCTGCAAACACCGCACCTTTGCTCTTGATGAGATTGTCGATATCCGGTTCGGTGATGACCACATGGGCCGCGGTTTCCGTTTCATGGGCGTAAGCAATGATGTACTCGGGAATACCGTCTTCAATTTTCAGCCGACCGTCTTCACGTTCCTGGTTAAACTTGCCGTCCTGGCCGATGATGTTGTTTCGCACCAGCTCATAAATGCAGTCGATGAGCCCGGAACCACAGATCCCACGGGGCTTCTTGTTGCGAATGGTTTCATAGTGAAGTTCTCCGTCTTCGATGACCACTTTTTCTATGGCGCCGTCGGTGGCCCGCATGCCGCACCGGGTCCCCCCCCCTTCAAAGGCCGGGCCAGCGGAAGCCGAGCAGCACACCAGCCAGTCCCGGTTGCCGATGGCGATTTCACCGTTGGTGCCGATGTCAATGAGGCACTTGACCGCTTCATGTTCTGATATGCCGCTTGCCAGAACACCCGCCACGATGTCTCCCCCAACATAAGAGGCGACACAGGGCATGACTTCCAGTATCCCCCGGGGGTTGATGTGAATGCCGATCTCGGACGCGCGGATTTGGGGGAATTCGTCGGTGGTGGGCACATAGGGATCCAGGCGGATGGAGCAGGGGGTCAACCCCAGGAGCAGGTGGCTCATGGTGGTGTTGCCGGCTGCCACAATGACGTCGATTTTTTCACGGGAAATACCCCGCTTTTTGACAAGTTTTGCGATCAGGGTATTGATGTTTTTAACCACCGCCTGTTGAACCGGATCCAGGCCCCCTTTGCCGCAGGCAAATATGACGCGGGAAATCACGTCCTCGCCAAAACTGGCCTGCTTGTTGTGGCACCCCTCCACATCCAGTACATCGCCGGTGTTCAAATCCAGCAACTGGGCCACCACGGTGGTGGTACCCACATCCACGGCAAGACCGTAATGGGACTGGGCCGTATCAAAGGGTTCAATTCGCTGAATTCGATAGTTTTCCCCATGTCTGGCCACCGTCACCGTCACCTTCCAGTTGTTTTCACGCAGCTTTGTGGAAAGGGTCTGAAGGCAGTCCAGTGGAATATCAAAGGTATGCCATCCCAGCTCTTTTCTGAGTTCCCTGGTGATCCGTTCCACATCCGGCACATTGTCTTCCATGGTGGGTGCTGCAAGGGCCAGATAATATTTTTTGACGAGGGGGTTGAGTTCCATTTTTTCTGTGGCCCGGCTTTCACCGCCGGTCATGATTTTGGACGCATCCACACGAGATTCGGCCGGAATGATGATTTCCAGATCATCATGGATTTCTGTCTGGCAAGCCAGCACGTACCCTTTCATGATTTGATCCTGCGAGAAAAAACCCTTTGCATGTTCTTCGGCATGGGCCCGACCCTTTGTCACCTGCACACGGCACTTGCCGCAGACCCCTTCGCCACCGCAGAGATTGGTGATAAACACATCGGCTTGCTGGGCCGCTTCCGCGATTGATGTGTCATTCGCCACGTCGACGGACCGATCTGCGGGCAAAAAACGAATTGTGTGGTTACCCATTAGCGTTTCTCCGGTATTTTATGCCGTAAACAATTGTAATTGAAGAATATGGCCCATTATATACAACAAACAAACCTTGAATGTGAAGGAAAAAGCAATATTCCCCGGAACCGGTTGACAAGGAAATCGCCTGCACGTATGTTTCCTAGGGTTGCCTGTGCCGGCATGACAAAATTTGTATTCAAGCTCATATGAGCAGGAGGAAATATGTCCATGGATTATCTCTCATTTTCCGGGAACCGACAGAAAGCGGCAGTTTTCGCGGCGTCTCTTATCTTCTGTTTTCTTTTTCTGGTTGTAACGCCCGCGCCAAGTTGGTCCGCAGAGGCGCAAGGGGTCGAACAAACGGTTTTGCCCCCCATGGACGGATTACCTGACCTGACGGTGCCGGCATTGGAGGAACGGATTCGGATTGCCAAAGCGGCACCCAAGCTTTCACCCGAATCCAAAGAGCGGATTGTCACGTTTTATCAAAAAGCCATCGATTCGCTTATGCGCCGTGAAAAAGCCATGGCACGGGTGTCTGAGTACGCCGCGACCCTCAAGGAACTGCCCCATCCGAAGGATTTGCCCCGTGGGCAGGTGAAGCCGGTTCGGACTGCCGCCGTGGAAGAACGGGCCAAGGC
The DNA here is from genome assembly GCA_018644785.1 of Deltaproteobacteria bacterium. Next base: position 8,548 of record JABGPV010000160.1, read on the forward strand.
CATGGCCCTGGTGGAGATCGAGGGGGAAATTGCCGGTCTGCATGTTCAACTGGCAGAGGCCCAGACCCAGCTCGAAAGCAAACAACAGAAGCTGCAGGATTTGCTCACACGTCCGGCCCAGTTACGTCGGAGCATTGCTCAGTATGAACAGACCCTGTCCGAGCTGCAGGAAAAACTGGCCCGACCCAAGCCCGAAGATGAATTGCCCCGATTGATCCGCGCCAGGAGAACCAGTCTTCGAGCGCAACAGTCCGCCCTGGAAGCCCAGCTCAAGGTGGCGGATCGGGAGGTGGTCATTTCCAAGCGGGAAATGGCCGTCACCCAGAACCAGCAGGCCCTGTTCACCCGAAAAGTCCACCGGCTGGAAACCCTGATCAAGACCTGGGAATCGGTGCGGGAGCACCGACAGAGCGATGTGGGTTACATTGAGATGCGCCAGAACCAGGAATCCCTGAGACAAATGGCTTTGGAAAACTGGCCCAAGGCTGGGGCTTTCCTGAAAGAACTGGGGGAGCAGAACCTGGCACTGTCTGAAACCCTCATCCAACTGGATACCCGGGAACAAGAGGCGGACAAAACCGCCAAGTTGCTGGAAACCCGTCTGAATCAGACCCAGAAGGATTTTGAACTCACCGGTCGGCGGGTCAAGATGATGGGCCTTACCCGAAAAGCCGCCCAGTGGCTTCAGTCCCGGCGGGAAACCCTTAGGAAAAGCCGGGCGAACCCGAGGGTGGCGTCTCAACGCCGCAATGAGATTCTCAGGGTCAGCCTGGCCAGTGACGAGATGATTCAGGAACGCCAGGACTATCTGGTCTTAAAAAACAAAATTTATGATCAACTCGACAACCTGGAACCCTCCCTTTCCCCCAAGCAGAACGAAGTGCTCACCATGCAGGCGTTTCTCCTTTTGGAAAGCAAGCGAAGACTTTTTGAAGAGACCGGAAAATCGTATATTAATTATTTGAAAAAACTGAATGCTCAGGAGACGGCCCAGAAAAAACTGGATATCTTGGCCGAGGAATACAGGGATTTCATCAACGAGCGTCTTTTGTGGACCCAGAGTGTTGATCTGATTTCCCCTTCCGATGCAATCGTTTCAGAAAAAGTGATTTCCTGGCTGTTCAGCCCTGCCAACTGGCGGAAATTTTTTCGGGATCTGGGGCTGTCTGTGGGAAGCCGTCCCGCCATCTGGGGTCTCCTGGTGCTGGGGCTTCTGATGGTCATTTTTTCAAAGCCCCGAATCAGACGGAACATCAAGTCCCATGGGGAAAAATCATCCACGGAGGGGATGGGTGGAACCCTGGTTCTGATGCTTTGGATCGTTATTCAAACTGCCGGTATCCCGATCATCCTCTATCTGGCGGCCATTCATTTAAGAGCGCTCCCCACGGGGGACTATTTTACCCGGGCGGTCTGTTCCGGGCTTGCTGTTACCCTGGTAGCCGTTATCTTCCTCAAGCTGACGGTGCAACTCTGCAGGAAGGGGGGCCTGGGAAGGAGCCATTTTTTATGGAATGAACCGGTTTGCGGTTCCATGGTCCGTTCGGCCCGGACCCTTCTGCTCCTGTTTGTCCCGCTGTTGTTTTTTGCGGTCATGATCCAAAACGGTCCCCAGGCCCAAGGGTTTCGAAGCTCTCTGGGTCGGTTGCTGTTCCTGTTGTCCATGGTTCCCATGCTCCTGGTTTTGTGGCGGTCCATTGGTAAATCAAGCCCCCTGGCGAAAGCCGTGCGCGAAGGACGTCCGGACCGCTGGCTCAGCAAATATCTTCCCTTCTGGTCAACCCTTGTCCTTCTCTGCCCCGTGGCGCTCATGGTCCTGACGATCCTGGGTTATTATTTCACGGCCTATCAGCTGGCCTGGAGCCTGACTGAGATGGCCTGGCTGGTGCTGGTGCTGGTGCTGGTCAATGCCATCATGCTCCGAGGATTGCGAGCGGCCCAGGCAAAACTGGCTCTCCAGAAAGCCGTGCGGGAACAGGAGGAAGCCGCCAGAAAAGCCCGTGAAGCCAATGAGGACCCGGAAGAAAGCATTCAGTCAACACCACAGATTTCAGCGCCGGCCCTGGACCTTCAGGAAATCAACGAACAGACATCCATGCTCATCCGTTCCGTGACCCTCGTGGTCGGTTTCATAGGGCTCTGGTTCATCTGGGCCGATGTGTTCCCCGCCTTCCGTTTCCTGGACAATGTGGCCCTTTGGACCCAGGAGATCGGTGTGGACAAGGCCGGAACGCCCATCTTAAAATCCATTACCCTGCTAAATGTGATCATCGCTGTCATCATTTTTGTCGCTACGTATATCGCGGTGAAATCGGGGACCGCTTTGCTGGAAATTCTCTTGGCTAAAAGTTCCAAGCTGGATGCGGGCAGCCAGCAGTCTTTCGGCCTCATATTCCAGTATGCCATTTTTATGGTGGGCTTGTTTGCGGGGTTGAACGCCCTCGGCATCGGCTGGAAACAGTTTCAATGGCTGGCCGCGGCCATGACGGTGGGTTTAAGTTTCGGGCTGAAGGATATTTTTGCCAATTTCGTATCGGGGATCATCATTTTGTTTGAGCGCCCCATTCGGCTGGGAGATACGGTGACGGTGGCCGGTTCCTCCGGTAAGGTGTCAAGGATCCGTATCCGTTCCACCACCATCACCGACTGGGACCGGCGTGAGTTGATTGTTCCCAACCAGGCCTTCCTCTCTGAAAAGATCACCAACTGGTCGCTGTCCGACAAGGTCAGGCGGGTGGTCATTGATGTGGGCATCGGTTACGGTTCCGATGCAAAAAAAGCCGAAGAACTGCTGCTCAAAATTGCCAAGGAAGACAGGCTGGTTTTGGACAATCCAGGTCCCAGCGTGTATTTTGAAGGGTTTGGGGCCGACTCACTGGATTTCAAGTTGCGCGTGTTTGTCCCCCTTTCAGATGCCATTAAAGTACAGAACCAGATTCGGCACCGGATTAATCAGATGTTCCAGGAAGCCGGCATCGAAATCCCATTCGCCCAGCGGGATGTGCACATGGATACGGGTTCCGGTCCATTGGATATTCGCCTGTTGAATGATGGTGTAGGTGCGGCCCCCTGTGGCCGCCCTGGTAACGGATAAACGGACAAGCGGGCAACCACAGGGGGATTGCCCCTGCGTGATTTCGGGCGTTTTACATGAAAGAAATATGGATTATCGGGGCCGGCCGTTTCGGGCGCATGGCGGCTGATGGTTTAACCGGTAAAATCAAAAATTTGCATCTTGTGTTGGTGGACCTGGAAGCGGAAAAACTTCATGAGGCCAGAGGTCCCGGAAGAACCCTCGTCAAAGCTGACGGGGCCGCTTACCTTGCAGAACATTTGCCGAAAGGGGAAGAACGACACCCCGACTGGATCGTTCCGGCGGTTCCCATTCACTTGGCGGCGGAGTGGCGCCTGCTGGATCAAGGAAACAAAAACCTGCAACGGATTCCCATTCCCACTGAAATGGATTCCCTTCTGCCCCA
>JABGPV010000161.1 GCA_018644785.1 Deltaproteobacteria bacterium
CATCCCCTCCGGGTTCGATTACCGAGAGTGGAATGAGGGATCTCGTCGTATGGTACAACGAGACACTTCCCTCTCACCCATGGACCGTTGCTGTGGCAACGGAGTTTGTATTTCGTTTCCTGGCCATGCATCCTTTCCAAGATGGAAACGGTCGGCTCGGAAGAGGTCTTTTTTGTCTTTCCCTTTTTCAGAGCCCGGATGAAAGCCTTCGTGTGATGACGCCTTTTCTTCCCATAGATCGGCATATTGAAAAGCAGCGGGAGGATTATTATATCACTCTGAGACGTTGTTCCGGCGGGAAGTTCAACCCTGATCCTGCTGTCTATGAATTCGATTATTTCCTGGGTTTCATGCTGAAAGCAATTTTCCGATCACTTGATGATTTCGAATTTTACCGAGATCGTTATCGAGTTTTGCAGGAACTCCCACCGACTGCGACTGTAGTACTCGATTGCTTTAAAGAACGCCCGGAGATTCGGTTGCAGAGGCGGATAATCATCGAAGATACAACCCTGCCCCGCACCACGGTCACGGATGCATTGCGCATATTGAAAGAGCGGGGTTTTATTCAGAGACTTGGCCGCGGGGCCGGAATCCGGTACCAACTGATATTTTGAGGGGCGAAGGGTCAAAAACGGTCAGCTGGGGCATAATTTTTGCTATATGTCATCATTTCTATGTTATTTCGACGCATCTTCATATGCTTTCCGGCGCTTTGTGGGGGTGCACCGGATTTTCGTTTGAAGATACGACCACCATACAGAACCCACCAATCATTCTAACTTTTTGATTTCACAGGATGTATTTTAAAACCGGAAGGGTTTTGAAAGGAATCCGCTGAAACGAACGTGCCTGTTGGCATACACTTTGCTTTAGAAATCATCATACTGTTTGCAAAAACAGTTTCTTCACTCTCTCCTGGGGCGGGGGATTAGCTTCCCCCCGCCTTTATTTTTTCCCCCAGGCAACCACGGCATCTGAAACGGCATCGAACAAAAAGAGGCATCTTCGTAAGGTTGGGATTCGTACGGCCAGTTTGGGTACTGTCAAGAATTATGTGTGGTCTCACTTAATGGTTGACGCTGATCGAAGAATTTGTTTTCCTAAGCCATGGTTGAATGGTGATTTATTCAGGATTTCCTTGGAATTTACATGACTGTCAGAACCCGATACATGATTGCCGCAGCCCTGCTCCTGCTGCTGATGGCGGGGCCGTTCGTAGCCAGTGGGGTTGTCGCGTGGGCCGAAGCCACGCTGGATCACCGTGCCATATTTACCCATTATTTTCACCAGATCATGCCGCTTGGGGCAGGGCTGACAGTGCTGGCACTTCTGCTCGGTTTCTTGATTCTCAACCGCCTTTTCAGGCAGTACGTAACCGGGATGGCGGCAATGGTTGAACGTCTGACGGTGATGCTGGTGAGCAACCGGGACCTTCGTCTTGAGGAGCAGGGGCCGCCGGAGCTACGTCAAGTGATTGGGGCAATGAACCGCCTGGCCGACCAGCGTGATCATAAGATTGACGAGATCGAGGAACAGATTACCGACCAGCAGTCCATGTATGCGGCCATATGCGAGGGTTCCAAGTCGGGGACCGATCTTGAACGGCCCTTGAGCACACTGGTCTATACCGCGTTTGACACCGAGACCACCGGTCTTCAGCCGAGCGGGGGGGATGAAATCATCCAGATCGGTGCGCTGAGGGTTGAAAATGGATCGCTTTGTCTGGATGATAAATTTGAAAACCTGATCGACCCCGGGCGAGCCATAAATCCTGAAAGTCTGGCGGTTCACGGCATCTCCGATGACATGGTCAGGGGGAAACCTGCGATCGGGGCAGTGTTGCCGGACTTCCACCGCTACTCTGAACAATCTGTTCTCCTGGGGCATAACGTCGCCTTTGATATGCGTTTCCTCCAGATCAAAGAGCGGGCAACCGGCGTTGTTTTCTCACAGCCGGTACTGGATACGCTGCTGTTGTCGGCGGTCGCTTATCCGCACCAGGAACATCACAGCCTGGAATCGAGCATGGCCCTGCTGGGAGTCAGTATCGAACAGCGGCACAGCGCGCTTTCAGATGCAACTGCAACGGCACGGCTTTTTCTCAAAATGCTTCCCCTGCTGGCCGAGCGGGGTATCATCACGCTGGGTCAGGCCATTGAAGCTTCAAAAAAAACGCCCTATGCCCGCTTGAAATATTAGCTGTGTTATTTCGTTCGCTTCTGTGAAGAAGGCATGTGCAGAGAAGGGGATGTGGTGATATTAGAGGCTGGCGGTACTTCTCCAGTTACTGATCAGGGTTTTAGGACTTTTTTCTGAATTTCCCTGATTTCAGGGTTATTCAACAATTCAATAAATTTCGGGTTGGCCATCAAGTCTGAAATGTCCCCGGAATTTATCGCTTTCATGAAGACGGGGTCTTTCAAGAGCTCCTGCATCTTGGGATCTTTCTGCAAGGACATAACATGCCCCATAACCTCTTTGTCATCCATCTTGTTTTAATATTTTTGAGGATAGGGAAAGTGAATCATAACATTTCTCATTCATATTTTTCTTCATAATGATGTCCCCGAAATCCACATGGGCTGAAATCTATCGGATTATCAGTGTCAAGACCGGGCTGGTGCAGGTCTTTGCCAATTTTGCCGGGGCAGGGGTCTGCTACAGCTATTTTGCTTTTTTTGATTCATCCGCCCCCGTTTCCCTGATCTCAATCGGATTGCTGATCACCGTTCTTATGACCGCTGGATTGATTGTGATTGGCTATATCCTGAATCGGAGATGGGAAAAGGGTTTGAGTGAATATGTGCGCTCAAAAATGGCCGGCCGTAGCGTTTCCCAAAAGCTTGAAGAAGAAGCGCGCCGTAAAATCCTGAACCTACCTTTTATGGCGGCCTTTGTGGCACTCATCAACTGGTCCATGGCTTCCGTGATCATGTCCGGGTATAATTTCATTGAAACGGTTTCCGTGAAGACGTTCACCGCCGCATCCTTTCAGGCCCTCATGGTATTTGTGGGGGTCATCATTTCAGGGATTATCACTTCAGCCATTGTTTTTTTCGTGGTGGAAATCCTGGCTCGAAAAACCTGGCCCCATTTCTTTCCCCAAGGAGACCTGAACAAAACTCCGGGTGTCCTTCAAATGAAACTCCGCACCCGCATGTTTATCGCTTTCACGCTTGCCAGCATCGTGCCCATGACCCTTATGGCGATTCTGTCTTATAACAAGGCCCGCCTCATGCTGGTTATGAACCCCGAGGACGTCATTCAGAGTCTCTTTCATCTTACGGCGTTTCTTTTGATCGCGGCTCTCGCCGTGACCGTCATCCTCTCGTATCTGGTTTCCAGCAGCATCATCGGTCCGGTAAAAGGGATGGAAACGGCCATGATCAAAGTTCGAAAAGGCGATCTCACCACGTCGGCCAGGGTAGTTGGCAATGATGAACTGGGAATCTTGTCAGAGAGTTTTGACCAGATGATCGAAGGATTGCGGGACCGTGAACGGATCAAGGAGACTTTCGGACGGTTTGTAACCCCTGAAATCGCCAAAGCCATCCTCGAAAATCCGGTCGTACCGGGTGGTGAAAACACCGAGGTTTCCATCCTGTTTTCGGATGTGCGCAATTACACCACCATCTGTGAACAATTAAGCCCCGAAGATGTCATTTCGCTGTTAAACGACTATTTTTCCTACATGGTCCAGGCCATTGAAAAACACCATGGTCTCGTTTATCAGTTTGTGGGAGACGGCATCATGGCGGTTTTCGGGGCTCCTGTAAAGCTTAAGGATCACGCCAACTTTTCAGTTCGAAGTGCCATTGAGATGATGGATGCCCTGGATCGTTTTAACGCCGAGATTCGGCCAGGGCTTCCCCCCATCAGAATCGGAATCGGCATCAATACCGGCCCGGTGGTGGCTGGTATTATCGGTACACAACAGCGGATGGAATACCGGGTGGTGGGTGATTCGGTGAATCTGGCGGCGCGAATCGAAGCCCTGAACAAGGACTTTCATACGGATGTGCTCATAAGCTGCTCCACGGTGGACCAGCTCAAAGATCATTTCAATTTGAAGGCGTTTCAACCGATCAAGGTCAAAGGAAAAGAAGACCACGTTCAGGTCTACGAGGTCCTGAGGAAATCTTCCGATTTTTCCAGCCAGGCATAAATTTGTATGGACCTTGTCTTGTATTTTCGGTAAGTTGGTTTGAAAAAAATAGGGGACAGACCCCTATTTCGTTCATGGAACTTTTCCTTCGGATCGAGTCGATTTGCCGAGAAAATGTTGGCAGTAAGCGAAAATAAACGGGGTCTCTCCCCAATTACACCCAATTACAATCTTCAAGAATTTATTTCACCTGCTTGAATTTTTCCTTCACGGCGCTACAAACCGGACAGTTATCCTTGGGTGCATCTTCAACCACAAACCCGCAGACCTGGCATACATAGTAGTCGGTTTCCCGGTCCGAGAGCATGTCGTTCATGGCCTTTTTATAGAGGTCGGCGTGACCGCTTTCCACGTCCCGAGATCTGGAAAAAGCCTTGGCAATGGATTCCTTTCCCTCATCTGTTGCGTCCTTAATGAGTTTCGGATATTCTTCCACATTGGCGTTGATTTCGTTACTAAAAGCCGTTTCCAGGTTTTCCTCTGTTGATCCGATTTTGCCGCGCATCAACTCCAGATACCGGCGTGCATGTACGGACTCGGCGTTTGAAATCGCTCGAAACAGGTGAGCGATCTGGGTGTAACCTTCGGCTTCCGCCTTTTTGGCGAAGGCCTCATTTCGAATCGCGGCCTTGGATTCCGCAGCAAATGCATAGGCCAGGTTTTTTTCCGTTAAATCTGCCATCCTGTTGACCTCCTTAAATAGTGAGCTTTTTTTGTGCCACAATATGCCACCAAGTGAAACCCAAGTCAAATATTCACGCAAAAAGTTTGCGCTTTTGGATAAAATCCATTTTAATAAAGATTTATGATCATTGGACGATTTCTGAACGTCATTTTTTTGAGGTTGAAAGAAAATGCCCATCCCCGGTAATCTGTTGACCACGGCCATGGCTGTGATGCCCCACAGGAATGTGGACCGCGCCCTTGAATTGGCGCTCTCCCTGGATATCCCCTTCTGGCCTCAACTGCCCCGTTACAGCTATTACGAGGATATGTATGTCCAGGCATCCGAGCATTTCCCGGGCATTCTGCTGGATATGGAGAAGCAGACCCTTCGCTTTTCGCAGGAAAAATTCATGGCCGAGATTGAAGACTGTATGAGCCGTTTTGATGAACCTGAATATTTTGACATCAGTGATACCTACTCGGTGGTTTACAAACGATTTCTGGATCTGGATCTATCTGACAGACCGGCTACCCGGGGTCAGTTGGAAGGCCCCATCAGTTTTGGATTCAATGTGGCGGATGAAAATGACCGGCCGATCCTCTTTGATGATACAGTGCGGCCTTTCATGCTCGAATTCATGGCCAAACGGGTCAATATTCAACTGACGCGGCTCAAAGAAAGAAATCCCAACGCTTTCATGTTTGTGGATGAACCGGGGCTCCAATTCCTGTTCAGTGCCATGGCGGGGTATGGGGACCAGGCGGCCCGGGGCGACATGGAGACGTTTTTCTCCATGATTGAGCGGCCCAGAGGCGTCCATCTGTGCGGCAACCCGGACTGGGACTTTCTCTTATCACAGGATCTCGACATCCTTTCCCTGGATGTGTATTCCAATGGTGAAATTTTTGCCGCCTATGCGCCGTCCATTAAAAAATTCCTGGATCGGGGAGGGATCCTGGTGTGGGGAATTGTTCCCACCAATTTTGAACCGTTTGAAAAAGAAAATATGGATTCCCTTGAAGCACGTTTGGAGACGCTGTGGTCGGCGCTCGAAAAAAAAGGAATTGACAGGGCGTTTTTATTTTCCCGAAGCCTGCTTTCACCTGCCACCTGTTGTCTGGTAAACCCTGACGGGGAAAAAACCGTTGAAGCCGCTTTCCAGACCATCATCCGTTTGTCAAACAGGCTCAGGGAAAAGTATGGGCTTTAAGGCGACTGAAAACCTATATTGAGGAATATTTCCATGCCCCATATCAATAACAAAGCTCCGGATCGAAAAGTGATCCTCTCCGATGGAAACGAAACAAAACTGAGCCGATTCTGGGAAAAAGAAACCGTTGTGCTGGTGTTTCTTCGACACTTCGGCTGACCCTTCGCCAGGAAGCAGGTGGCGCAGTTGCGCGACAAGGCGGCCGAATTTGAGAAAGCAAAGGTCCGGGTGGTGCTGGTTGGAATGGGTCCTCCGAAGGAATCCAGAGAATTCCTGGAACGTTTCAATATCCCTTTTCCCATGATCTGTGATCCCGAGCGAAGACTTTATGATATTTATGGCCTCAAGAAAATGGGTGTTCTTGGCTTCCTTTCGCCATCCCTGGCACTGAAAAGCCTGTCGGCTGTTGCTCAAGGGAATATGGCGGGAATGCCGGAAGGGGATGTGAAACAACTGGCGGGTATTTTTATTATCGATAACTCGGGGCTTGTTCGATTCCGTCATCTTTCCGCTGACCCTGCGGACTTTCCACCGGTTGAAGATGTGCTGGGGGCGCTCGAGTCCGTATCGTAAAGCCCCGTTTCAGAGGGAGGAAACCATGGTTGAATGGAAAAAAACCGGCTGCGTGTTGTGCGGTCAGAATTGCGGGCTGGAGATGCGGGTGGAAAATAACCGCATCGAAGCAGTTAAACCGGATCGGGACAACCCCCGAAGCCGGGGATACGTTTGCCGCAAAGGACTCAATGTCATCTATCACCAGTACTCCGGGGACCGGTTAACCGAACCGCTTAAGCGGGTTGAGAATGGTTTTGAGCCCATCAGCTGGGGACAGGCCATGACGGAAATTTCCGAAAGGATTGGAGCACTCGTCAAAACTCATGGCCCCCGGAGCCTGGCCTATATGGGGGGCAGTGCTCAGGGCGGTCACTTCGAGGTGGCATTCGGACTGAACCTCCTCAGGGCCATGGGTTCCCAATACTATTACTCATCCGCCGGACAGGAATTCAGCGGTTCATGGTGGGTATACGGGAGGATGCTGGGAAAGCAGTACAATGTGGCCCTGCCGGATGAACACGGCGCTGAAATGCTCGTGGGGTGGGGCTGGAACGGCATGATGAGCCACCAGATGCCCCGGGCCCGGAAAGTGCTTACGGATTTCAGTAAAGACCCCGAGCGCCTCCTGGTGGTGATGGATCCCAGAAAAAGTGAAACGGCGTCCATTGCGGATATCCATCTGGCGGTTCGACCCGGAACCGATGCCCTTCTGGCCAAGGCCATGATTGCGCTGATTCTCCATGAAGGATGGGAAAATACCGATTATATCCGACATCATGTTTCGGGCTGGGAGCAGGTCTCCCCGTGGTTTGAGGACTTTGATGTAAAAGAGGCCCTTCGGGTTTGTGGCCTGGATTACGATCAGGTACATCCGGTCTGCCGGCTCATGACCACCCGGCGATGGTGTCTGCATCAGGACCTGGGTATCTACATGGGGCGAAACAGCACCCTGAACTCCTATTTCCTGAATATTCTGGGCGTTATCTGCGGGATTTTCTGTGTGCCCGGCGGCAATGTGATTCCCGGTATGGTCATGCCCATGGGTTTCCATGCGGACGAGCGAAATCCCAAGATCTGGCGCACGGTAACCACCGGCATGCCGCCTGCTGCCGCCGGTTCTTTCCCCCCCAACGTGATGCCGGAAGAGATTCTGAGTGACCATCCGGACCGGTTGCGGGCGGTCATGGTAAGCGCCTGTAACCCCCTCAGGTCCTACGCCGATACACAAGTCTTTGAAGCAGCCTTTAAAAAACTGGACCTGCTGGTGGTCAATGAGATGGTGATGAGTGAAACAGCCCGATTGGCGCACTATGTGCTGCCCTGCCGCAGCTACTACGAATCCTGGGACGGCACCTTCTTTCCCTGGACTTTCCCCAAAGTCTTTTTCCAAATGCGGGGGCCTGTGGTGGAACCGGGAGGTCAGTGCCTGGAGGCGGCCCAGATTTTTACCATTCTGGCCGACCGGCTGGGATTGGTTCCGGAGATTCCGGAAGATCTTCACCGTGCGGCAGGCGAAGATCGACTCGCTTTCGGCGCAAAGCTCATGCAGTGGGCCGCGTCGGAACCCAGGGCCATGAAAAGTATGCCTTTTGTGCTGGCCAAGACCCTCGGCCGGGTGTGGAACAGTGCCGCGTTGCCGGCCTTGTGGGGGATGTTGATGACCGCACCGGAAGCATTTCGAAATAATGCGGCACGGGCAGGATTTGAGGCGGGGATGGATCAGGGGGACCGCATTTTCCAGGCCCTCATGGACAATCCCCAGGGACACTGGGTGGGCGAGGTCGATCCCGATGACAACAGGGCCGCGGTTAAAACCCCTTCCGGTAAAATTGAGGTCTACATCCCTGAGCTGGCTGACCAGGCTCAGCAAATCAATGCCGCAAGCGAAAGCAAAGGGCTCCGGATGCCCGATGAATTCCCCATGATCCTGAATGCGGGAAGGCACATGGACCATAATGCCAATACGCTGATGCGAAACCCCGAATGGAACCAGGGAAAGCGGGCGTGTACCGTTGCGGTCCATCCGGATAACGCGGCGGCTCTCGAACTGCTGGACGGGGATTCGGTGCAGGTGGTGACCGAGGCCGGGAAAGCGGTGGGGGAGCTGCAGGTTTCCCGGCAGGTACGGCAGGGCACGGTATTGATTCCCCACGGGTTCGGGCTCAGCTATGAAGGCCGGGTTTATGGTATCAACGTCAACCGGTTAACTAAAAATACCCACCGGGATCCCCTGGGTACGCCAATTCACCGTTACGTGCCGTGCCGGTTGGAGAAGATTGGCTGAACAGCAGGAAATGCCGTGCAAGCATTAACTGGAAAATGATGAATTGATGTCTTATTGAATGCAACCAAATAAAGGAAAGGAGCTGAACATGAGTCAAGAAGTCAAGCCCGATGGGCAGTTGTGCGTGATGTGGACCACCTCCGATCGCGAGGTGGCTCTGAAGATGGTCTTTATGTACACCCTCAACGCCAAGCTGAAGGAATGGTGGGGCCGAGTCCGGCTGATCGTCTGGGGGCCGTCGGCCAAGCTGCTGACCGAGGACAAGGAGCTTCAGGAACACATCACCGACTTACAGGGGGCCGGGGTGGAGGTCCACGCCTGCAAGCGCTGCGCCGAACTATACGACGTTGTCGATGAACTGGCCGAACTGGGGATCAAGGTCTACTACATCGGCGTTGAGTACACCAGGCTGCTCAAAGACGATGAGTGGACTATTATTACGTATTAATTCCTGAAAATAAGCCCTTCCGGTGGACTGGATCTAGCCGGACCTGACCAGAAGGGTTTCATCCCGGCCAGGGAGTAGACCTGGGGGGAAATCTGAGATTATTTGGCGTTGATGTGATTCACCGCCTTTTGGATCCGGTGAATGACTTTTTCCTTTCCCAGAACCTGCATGATTTCAAAGATGCCGGGACTGGCGGTTTTCCCCGTCAGAGCAACCCGCAGGGGCTGCGCGATTTTCCTTAATTTGATTTCATTTTCTTCCAGGAAGGATATAAAGGTTTTTTCCAGATTTTCCTGATCAAAGGGACCCGTCTCCTGAAGCGCGTTGGTCAGGTTTGTGAGCAATTGGGCGACACCCTTTTTCAGGAATTTGTTATCGCCCTTTTTTTCATATGAGACCTCTTCATCAAAACAGAATTTTGCGCCCTCAGCCATCTCAACCAATGTTTTGCTTCTGGCTTTAAGATGGGGGATGATTTCCTTTAAAATGGCCTCGTTCGGCTCAGCAACCCCCAGTTTCTTGAGAAAGGGGATCGACTGCTCCATCAGGAATTCATCCGAAGATTCCCGGATATACCAGGCATTGAGATCCAGCAGCTTTTCGGTGTTAAAGACCCCGGCTGATTTTCCCACATGATCGAGAGAAAATTTCTCGATCATTTCTTCCATGGAGAATTTTTCCTGGTCCCCGTAAGACCAGCCCACCCGCGCAAGGGCATTGAGCAGGGCCTGGGGCAGGTAGCCCATGTCCCGATAAGCCAGTACACTCATGGCGCCGTGCCGTTTGCTGAGCCGGGCTTTGTCAGGCCCCAGAATCATGGGCAGATGGGCATAGCGGGGGAGGGGTTCGCCCAATGCCTTGTAAATGAGGATCTGCCGGGGCGTGTTATTCACATGATCATCACCCCGAATGACATGTGTGATACCCAGATCAATATCGTCGGCCACCACGGCCAGGTGGTAGGTAGGGCTGCCGTTTGACCGTTTGATGATGAGATCATCCAGCTCCTCGTTTTCAAATTGGATCGGACCCTTCACCAGGTCATCGAACGCGGTGGTTCCCGTGCCCGGGGTCTTGAGCCGGACCACCGATCCAGGTGCAGGCGAAAGTCCCAGATTCCGGCAGGTTCCGTCGTACTTGGGCTTCAGTCCCCCGGCCTGGGCGTCTTTTCTTTTCTGCGCCAGCGTCTCGGGTGAGCAATGGCAGTGATAGGCCTGATCCGTATCCAGCAACCGGTCGATTACGGCATTGTAAAGATCATATCGCCGGGATTGAAAGTAAGGACCTTCATCCCAGGAAAGTCCCAGCCATTTCATGGACGCTAGAATGGCTTCGGTAGCTGCATCTGACGATCTTTCTTCATCGGTATCTTCAATGCGGAGGATGAATTTACCCCCCTGTTGTTTTGTAAAGAGCCAGTTGAAAAGAGCCGTTCGAGCCCCCCCGATGTGAAGATACCCCGTGGGGCTGGGTGGAAATCGGGTAATTATGTTAGAGTTTTCCATATAAAAAATTGATGCCTCCGTATGTTGAGTTGTTGGTTTTCAGGGATTAGCAGTTCAACAGCTGACCGCTAATAGCTGTCTTCAGCCATCCGCAGCGTAAATCCAGCTGTAGGGGATTGGGGTTGCATGGGGGGAATTCAGCTTGGCATGCAGGAATTCAGCTTCAAGCCTGAGCCAGCTATAGGCCGGCCTTATTTTCCTGAGTTTTCCATCCTTCGGCGGCCTGGAATGGACCGTGTGGCCGTAAGCCGCTTCCAGGATGGCAAAATAATTTTTTCCCTTGGAATACAAATAGTTTTTATTCAGGAATTTCACATCGAAAGCCTGGTTTTCCGAAATGGAAATGAGTTGTTCTTCTGTGAGCGGGACCAAAAAGAATTTGGAAACACCCCTTTCGGAATACCGATACAAGGTCCTCGATTCCGAACTGGATACAAATACGGTACAGATGCCATCGGATTGCTTCAATAGCTGCGCAGCGATCAATCCTGCAGTCCGTCTGCCGCCGACGCTGTGGTGGCACCCGTAATACTCAAAAAGCTTGTTCTGAAGGACACGTGCAGCCTTATCGCCTTTTTCATAAAGGTTGTTCTGGATGTATCGCAATTTCTTTGCGAGGTTTTCGGCGGCATCGGCAATGGGCCAGTCTATCTTGACGTGAAAATGCGTCAGTGAATACCGGTTTTTCCGACGAACCGCCGGATCCTGTTGTATGAGCAGTGCGTAGTCGATATCCAGCAGTTGTTCCAGAAGATTGATGCTCTTTGGAGAGTCGAAATACTTAAAATTCTTCTGGAATTTATTATATAGCGTAAAATCGGCGAGATATTCCAGGTTCTTTTTTGTGACGCTGTTTTCAGGGTAGAAGCGGATATAATTTCTCAGTTCACTCCTGATGGCGTTTTCACAAATGACAACCAGGAACGTGTTGAAGAACTTGGATTCCTTTTCCATTTTTTTTGATCTTGGCTTTAACTCACTCTTTTCAACAAAGCGATATTCAAGACCATTTTCTTTGAATTGGTTATAAGAATCGATGAGCGCCATTTTGATGAGACGACGTTCCAGATCGTCTCTGAGGTTTTCATAGATCG
>JABGPV010000162.1 GCA_018644785.1 Deltaproteobacteria bacterium
ACCATTGAACATTCACAATGGTTACTGGATAACGGGATGAAGGAAGAGGATAGGGGGTTTACTGTTCGTGAGGGCCGCGGTGTGGGTGCAGTGGATGTGCCGCGGGGAACCCTGTTTCATGACTATACCTATGACGGAAAAGGGAAATGCGTGGAGGCCAACCTGGTGATTCCCACCAATCAGAACCATGCCAATATACAGGCGGACATGGAAGACCTGGTGCCCCTCATAAGGGACATGCCCGGCGAAAAAATGAACCTGACGCTGGAAATGCTGGTGCGCGCGTATGACCCCTGTATTTCATGCTCCACCCATTGTGTTGATTTGAGAAGCGCTTGAGTCCCCTGCGGTTTTATGGAAGTCATCAACCCCGGAGCGCTCCCCAACGGCATGACCATCGAAAAAATGAAAGCGGGACGCAGGACCCCGCGAAATGCGATTATTTTAGAGGTCATGCGCGATTATGGGTACGTGGATGCGCGTGGAATGGGTGTCCGAACGAAGGTCATTCCACTGACCCGGCAGTTTGCCGGTATGGATCCGGTCTTCGAAGCATCTGAAGATTATTTAAAGACAGTGATCAGAAAAGGAACTGCACCGAAAGATGCCCCTGAAAATGTCCCTGAAAAACACGAATTGTCCCTAAAAACTCCCAAAACCAAGGGGGATGCCCCTGAAAATGTCCCTAAAAACATGTTTCAGGGTCAGCTTCTCAAACTTATCAAAACAAACCCCAGGGTTACTTACAATGCACTGACGAGTCAAACCCGCAGGGACGCCATCTGAAAGCCCTCAAGGACCAAGGCCTGTTGCGTCGAATAGGACCTGCAAAGGGGGGATTTTGGGAGGTTGTGGAATCATGAGGAGCAGAGGTGGTATTGTAATTTTCTGCCGGGATAGTACTAAAGGGAATTGCCTATGGTTCCATACCGAATATGAGAACATCTCACGTGTTCGGCGATCCGGACAGAGATCTTTTGGGGTATCATGAAGAGATCCCCTTGCATGTCGTATGCGCCATGAATCAGGCCCACTCAGAAAATGGAGGCAGAGCATGGATGAATTTGATGAGCTCCTGAAGAAGTTTGATGATACCCCGGCGCCCGAGCCCGAACCAACCCTCGGCAAGGTCCTGGTCGTCGATGATGACCCCAACATCCAGCAGGGGCTCAAGAAAACCCTCACCGATAGAAATTACGAGGTCGTCATTGCAATAACCGGCCAGGAGGCCCTTGAAAGCCTCGGCAGTGATGTGTGCGTGATAATTCTGGATGTTAAATTGCGCGGAACCGACGGCATCACGCTTTACCGCCAGCTCAAAGAAAAACTTCCGGATATCCCTATTATTTTCTATTCAGCGTATCCGGGCGATGAAAAGGTTGCCCGGCAGTGTCTTGAATTGAAACCTTACGCTTTCATCGAAAAGGGTGTTGACGAAGATATCGATCGCTTTTATGGTTTGATCAAAAAAGCGGCTGAAACATTTCAGCCACACTCGCACAGGGACTGACCCTGATCTTTTGGATGATAACCTGGGCCTCAACGAACTGACTTACATCATCAAAGGGAGAGACCCATGATACTAACGGAAAAACAAAAGGATGAACTGAAAAAGGAATTGCTCCTATGTCTTAAGTCAGATGTGGACATCAAGAAAATCGTCGTATTCGGATCATTTATTGATTCGCAAGATCCTCTGGATTTGGATGTGGCCGTTTTTCAGGAAAGCGATGAAGCCTATTTACCGCTGGCAATGAAATACCGAAAGAAAACCAGAGCGCTTGCCAGAAAGATACCGATTGATATTTTCCCTGTCAGGTCAGATGTAAAAGACCACACTTTTTTTGTCGGAGATCGATCGCGGGGAAGTGCTGTATGAAAGATGAAACAACAATCTGGCTGAAATTAGCAAATGAAAATCTGCGGTCCGCCGAGTTGTTGCTGGACGGCAGTCTTTTCAATCCATTCATGAGCGGCTATCTGTCCGTGTGTGTCCGTGGCTAATCAATGGAGCAATAAATAATGGATGAATTTGAAGCGTTATTGAGTACGTTTGAGGAACCCGCAGATGAATCCGCTTCCAAGGAGGAAACCCTTAAACCTGTCATACTGGTGGTAGATGACGACCCATCCATCCGTCGCGCCCTGAGCCGGGCATTCGCCGACCGATATGACGTCCTGACGGCGGAGAGCGGCAGTCAGGGTGTCGAAGTCCTGTCGGAAGCGGTCCACTGCGTCATACTGGGCGTGAAGATGAAGGAAGAAAACGGTTTCACCGCCTACCCCAAACTCAAAGCCAAATCCCCGGATGTTCCCATCATCTTCTATACCGCCTTTCAGTCGGAGCACGATCTTCAGGGAGTGATCAACAAATGCAAACCGGAAGGGTATGTGGACAAGGGCCAGGACATTGCCTTTCTCACCAACCTCATTGGAAATGCCGTCTCAAAATATCGACTGGTTCTTGAGAACAAGGAGTATAAAGAGGGCCTGGAGGAAAAAGTCGTAGAGATCAATGAAGCCAACCGACTTCTGAAAGAACAGCGAGAACATGAAAAAAGGCTTGAGCGGGCCATGACCGGGGGATTTGCCCATGAAATGAGAAATGCCCTGACGGGCGCAACACTGGAAATCAGTTCATTCTTTCAGAACGGCGGCGACGCTTCCGCCGAACAGGAATTGCGGGAAAAGGTTACGAACATCCTGGAGTTCATTTTAAGCATGGAAAACCAATTTGGCATACCCGAGGATACAATCGATCAACGTGTGATCCCTCATATATCAAAAATGAATGAAACAATGCTTTTGGCATGTTCTGATTGACAAAGAGCGTTATTGTACAATAATTTATTCGTATATACAATGAGGGTAGAACCATAAGCCTCTGTGAGCTATCCGGTTTCAGGAAAAGTCGAAGGCTTTACCAGTTGATCGAAAAAACTGCAAAAGAATGGAGGGAAAAATGGCTGAATTGAAATTAATTTCCGATCGCAATCGACAGCTAAAACCGTTGGTGGAAGCTGCGCTGAAAAATGAATTGCGTTTGCTGGAGGCCGGCATAAAGAGGACGGAACAGAACATGCGTGTATTCGAGAAAAAATTTCGCCTGAACACTCAGGAATTCATTGCTCGCTATGAAAAAGATGAAATGGAAGAGACTCTGGATTATGCCGATTGGGTCGGGGAACACCGGATGCTGGGGCGCCTTCAGGAAAAAGCTGACACACTGAGGACGATTCGTTTTGCGAATTGAAAACTTTTTCAGGCACATTCAGAAGATCATTGATTCATGTTCTGTTGTCCAAGCGTCGACGATTATGTTTGACAAACGGAGCACGTATGAAGGGTACATTCGTGGAGATATCTTTTTCGTTGATGATTCGGCGCTCCATTTTCGCGAGTTTGTAGATGTCGAAATTGACGATGAAAGGTTGATGTATGTGTATCAATACCTTTCCTCTTCGAATAACCTGATTTTCCGCTATGATAATACCGGCCATCACAGGAAGTTGAGACTTCCCTCTTATCCTCATCACAAACACGATGGCCGCGAATCAAATGTAACCCCGGCAGCAGCAATGGATTTGACCAATGTTATCCAAAAAATCGAATTAATGATTCAGTTGCCGTAAAACTACTCATGTCATATGCCAAGAAAGACGTGTCTTCCGGAAGGACTCGCTTCTTGAAGAATGCGCACATCGATCAATTCTTGGAGGCGCCCGAAGATACTTACAGTGCTCTTATCCGTGTCGGACCGTGGCTAATCAATGGAGCAATAAATAATGGATGAATTTGAAGCGTTATTGAGTACGTTTGAGGAACCCGCGGATGAATCCGCTTCCAAGGAGGAAGCCCTTACGCCATACTGGTGGTGGATGACGACCCGTCCATCCGTCGCGCCCTGAGCCGGGTATCCGCCGACCGATATGACGTCCTGACGGCGGAGAGCGGCAGTCAGGGTGTCGAGATTCTCACGGAAGCGGTCCACTGCGTCATACTGGACGTGAAGATGAAGCAAAAGGAGAGGATTCCGCCGCTCATGAAGGAACTCCAGGCCCCCACAGGGGTAGGGCTTTTTGTGGCCCATGAGGGCTTTGATTATGTCTGGAAGACAGCCGATCTTGCAAAGGCGGCCTATGATAACGCCCATGGCGGGAACTGTTATATTTTCTCCTGAAAGAAGACCTATTTGACCGGCATACATCCCTCCGTTGCAAGGGAATATATCCCGCTCCAGATTGAGGCCACCGAAAAACTACTGGAAAAGGGGATGATTCTGAGGCCCAACAAGGAATATCTTGACGCAGTTGAAACCCCTTACCTTGACAAACTCAACATACGGGATGAAAACGGGAAAGTTCTCGGGGTTTTAGGAAAAATCATTTACGGAGAAAACGATCCCAAAAAGCCCAAACTGATCCTGCTCAACCCGAAAGCCAAAGACACCAAACAGATGATCGATTTCATCGGAACCGAATGCCATTCAAATGTCACGGCAGTTATGCCCATCGAACCCGCAGACTATTTGGACATGCTGGAGCGCTCCGCCAGGGAGACCCAGATGAGTCTCAAGAAAGGGGATGTGCCGAGATTCCTGGAATCGAACGTTCATTTTGACCCGAACGATGTTGAAGGGCTGAAATTCTATGCCGAAATGGCACGAAGGGGCATTGCCTTCGGCTCCATGCCGAACATGAGGACCTCACATGGATTCGGCGATCCGGACAAGGGACTTCTGGGGTATCACGAAGGGACCACTTTTGCGCGGGTCTTGACCTGGGGACCTAACGCCATACTTCCCAACTTCAAAGAACTGTGGAAATCGGTTCCCGCCATCGGGAAGCTTTATAAGGAACATCAGGAGGGGTGATGGTTGTAAAGGGTTGTTTCTGTTTTAGTATGGTTGCCGGAGGTTGGCTATTGTGCCAGATAAAAGATATAAGCCCCTGACTAAATGTCTTTGTACCAATACTTGGATAAATTATATAAAGGGGCGAGGATGGTCTACTGAGGGCCTTTATGAAGGGATTGATTTCGATGAAGAATTCATGTGTGATGTCGAGAATTGGATGCCAACCGATCAAGTCTACAAACTTTGCGCCAACATAACTCGTAAGTATCCAGAAAATCCCCAGCTATTTTACGACATGGGTTTGTGGGCTGCAAGGAACAAAACCGTAGGAACAATATTCACGATTGTCAGGTCATTTATAAGTCCTGCTCTCATATACGAAAGGATGCCGAAATACATTGGAAATTTCAATAGGCACAGGAAAATTGAGATTGCTGGGAAGACAAAAAACGGCATAATACTAAACACCTACCACATGACGGAAGTCAAGGCTATAAAAGAGGTTTGTGAATGGACAAGGGGCGTCTTCGCTGCCGCGCCATCAGTGCTTAAAATGCCGCCTGGAATTGTTAAGGAAACTTTATGTGAATGTAAGGGCGATCCATGTTGTCAATACGAAATCGATTGGATCCATAGAAAGAATCACCTTGTGTCTGTGTGGGAGAAGGCTTTTGGTCAAAAAGGCATTATCGAGGAACAAAGGCTTGCACTTGAAAAAAGCCAAAACAAATTATTGGAACGTTTTGAAGAACTGCAAAAGGCAAAAGAGGCCATAGGAGGCCATGCCACAAACCTTGAAACAAGGGTTGAAGAACGCACTCAGGAACTCAAAGAAGCCCAAGCCCAACTGCTCGAGGCGGAAAAACGTACCTTCGAACACCGGATCACCGGCGGTTTTGCCCATGAGATGAGAAACGCCCTTGCAGGCGCTCAACTGGAATTCAAGACCACTCTCAATTACAAAGACCAGGGTAAGCCGTCGGCCGAGATCCTTAAAGGATCCGCTACAACACTCCTGAAAAATATCGCGGATCTTCACTAAGAATTCAAAATCCCAAGAGAAAAAATTGCCACCCTTCTCCTCCCGGAGCTCAAAACCATCGCTGAAATCGCTGACCATCTGGCGGGTGTCCACGCAGGTGTATCAAGCGATCTCGATCGGGGGCTTTCCATCACTACCCAGATCCGGGATTATGCCAAGATGTCGGAAATAAAACCGGGCGACGAGGCCGTTGACATGGCCCTCCTGTTCAGGAGCTATCACGACAGGTACAAACTGGATTTTGAACGGATCGGAATTGCATACACGGTCAAGGGCCCGGAAACCGCTGTCGTCCAAGCCGACGACACCCACATCAATTCCATCTTCAGCAACCTGATCCTGAATGCCAAGGATGCCCTTGAAGAAGTTGAAACGGGTCAGGCCAAGGAGATAAAGGTCACGGTGGAAAGACGGGACGATAAAACCGGAAATATATTTGTCATAACCGTTGCGGACAACGGACCGGGAATACCGGAGGAAAACCTCCACGAGATCTTCGAGCCTTTTTATTCCACGAAACCGACAACCGGTACCGGGCTGGGGTTAGGGGTTGTGAAGCGGTTAGTGCAGTTGTACGGAGGGGCGATTGAGGTGGAGTCGAAAATGGGTGAGGGGACGGTGTTTTCGGTGGCGTTGCCTTGTCATAATTGAGCCACGGACGTACACAGACGGGGAAAATCGGTTTTTGTCCGTGTCCGTCTGTGCCTGTCCTGTAGCTCCGGCAGATGGTCCCGGGGTGCCTCTGTTGAGGATTGACGGAATAAGTAGATTCGTTCTTCCGTATCATCACTTATTAAGTTTTTGACAGTGTTCCCCATTTGTGCTACATCGTGGGCAATGGAGGTGCATCATGAATAAGACTACGTCAGTAAGGGCCAGGATCGAACCTGATCTGAAAAATAAGGCAGAACAGGTATTCCGTGATCTCGGATTGACCGCTACTCAAGCGATTATCCTTTTTTACAAGCAGGTTGAACTGCGAAAAGGACTTCCTTTCGATGTTGCCATACCAAACGAAACCACACGTCGCACTCTTACCGATACGGACGCTGGACGAAATCTGATCGTCTGCGATGATGCTGACGATATGCTCAGGAAATTGGGTATCTAATGCTCATTCCGGTATACACGCGGCAGTTTGATCGAGACGTTAAACGGGTGAGGAGACGTGGAAAGAACCTGAAGAAACTCGAGATATTAATACGAACTCTGCTTGCTGAAGAACAATTGGATCCCATCCATCGAGATCATAAATTGATTGGTAACTGGCATGGGCGCCGGGAATGCCACATCGAATCTGACTGGCTTCTGATTTACATAGCCGAAGTGGACCGTATTGTTTTTGAGCGAACAGGAACTCACTCAGATTTGTTTAAAAAATAATCAGCCACGGACCCACGCAGACGTTTTTGAAAAGAAATGTACAGCCACTTGGTGATTTTTTATGCATCAAAAGCTGAAATAAACCGGTTTGTTCTTTACTCATTCAGTTTTGTCCGTGTCAATCCGCGTGCGTCTGCCGGCCCCATGAAATGTTCATCCCGTTGACCCGGCAGTTTACCGGTATGGATCCGGTCTTTGAAACATCTGAAGATTATTTAAAGACAGTGATCAGAAAAGGAACTGCACCGAAAGATGCCCCTGAAAATGTCCCTAAAAACATGTTTCAGGGTACATAGTCGAGATCGCTTGAGACATCAGAGAGTAAATCGGCCAGATGGTCGGCGATTTCAGCGGAGGGTTTGCCTTGTTCTTTGGCAATTCAATAAATCCTCCCGTCAAAATCACTTCTTTGGGAGCGTAAAGAAAAAAGTACTTCCTTTATCTTGAATACTTTCTGCCCAAATGTCTCCCCCATGAGCAGAGATAATCCCTTTGCTGATGGCCAGTCCCAGGCCGGTGCCTTCCCTTCTTCCTTTTTCTTCCGAAGATGGCAGGGTATGAAATTTTTCGAAAATGGCTTCCAGGCTTTCCCCGGATATGCCGATGCCATGGTCTTTCACCGTCACCAGGACCTTCTCCCTTTTTTTCCGAACCCCCATCTGAATCCTCCCACCCTCATCGGAAAATTTTATGGCGTTTTCAAGGAGGTTCACCAGGACCTGTTCAATCCGCTCCAGATCGATCTTTGAAAAAACATCCATTTCCCCTTCATAGGTAACGGATATGTTCTTTTTTTCAGCCAGAGGCGCCAGGATTTCCATGACTTCCCGAACCAGATCCGACACATTTTCTCGTTCAAAACTCCAATCTATTTTTTTGGCTTCGATCCGGGTGAAATCAAAAAGATCCGAAACCAGATGGATGAGCCTTGAAAGGTTTTTGTCGATAATACCCAGGTAGTTGAGATTGTTTTCTCCTTTGATGGTACGCTTGAGATAGTCGACGCCTCCCCGGATTACCGTGAGGGGAGAACGGAGTTCATGGCTCATATTGGCAATAAAATCAGATTTTAATTGATCCAGGGTTTTGAGCTCACGGTTGGCCTGGGAAAGATCCCGGGTGGCGGTTTTAATTGTATCTTGAAGCAGATTCCGGCCCCTGGACAGGCTCCAGGCCATGGTGTTAAATGCAACGCCTACTTTTTCGAATTCGTCTCCCGTACTGATCTTCACCCTGGCATCCAGATTCCCGTTCCCGATTTCCCCGGCCATCCCCTCCAATTGATTCAAGGGTTTGATCACGATTCGGCGAAGCAGTATAAAAAGGGTCAGAATGGTCACCAGGATCAGCCCGACACCTGACGCCGCCAGCTTCAGATGATCATTTTTCAAGGTCGCCATCATGGTATTGATGGGTAAAAGAACGCTTAGCCCGCCTATGACGGACCCTTCGGGAAAGTCCTGTTGGCTGTGGCACTCCCTGCAGGAAGCGTCCATATGAAGCGGCACCATGTATCGAATGTATTTTTCCCGTCCCTGTGTGTGAAATTCCGTCAGTTCCGTTAGAGGTTCCGCCCTGAACCGGGTCAAAGCTTTTTTTTCAAATGCGTCTGCCCGGTTGTCCGGGTTCAGCGGGTTAATGCTGGAAATCTGAAACTGGTAGAGGTTCTGGCGAAGGGAATACTCCGAAAGTTTTTTGGTCACCATGGACGGCGTAAATCGCTGGTAAATCCCATGTGCTGTTTCCAGCATGTTCGAAGAAAAACCGACGGCGCCTTTTGCGCCCGCACTTTCCTTAAGCGCCATCACGCCGCCGCAATCCGCAACCCATTGTCTCGTTAAAATGAGCTGCCTGGAGAGGATCCTGGCCTGGTTCAGCACCTGTTCCATGGCTTGATTGTGGTTTTGAAGGACTGCTGCGCCAAAGATTATCCCCAGGATGGGACAGATGATCAGGGCGATGGAAAAAAGAAATTTCCATTGAAGGGACAGATGACGCTGTTTCATTATTCCGCCTCATGTTAGGGGTGACGACGTATATGCGACGCTCCAACTTCTTCAACCTGAATACCCCATGAATTCCGGAGAGTCAAATGTTGACCCGTTTATAGCGCGCGAAACATCCTTTCACGTTTAAAATTTTTCTTGCAGAAGACAGCAAATGGTGGCAATTTAAGCATATCCCATTTCTGAAAAAGGCAAACCCATGATCCATAGGAATGAAACAGACCATTCCGTTATCCTGGTGGTTGACGATGATGAGGACATTGTTCAGACTCTCAAGGGCAACCTGGAGCTTGACGGCCACGAGGTCCTCTGCGCCTACAACGGCCGTTCCGGTGTTGAAATGACCGAAAAGCACCGGCCCGCTTTGATCATCCTGGATTTAAATCTGCCGGACATCGACGGTGTTAAAGCCTGCAAAACCATTCGGAATTCATTCGATTTTCCCATCATCATGTTGACCGCCCGGGATGGCGTTTCGGACAAAGTCCTGGGGCTGGAATGCGGGGCTGACGATTATATGATCAAGCCCTTCCACTACCTGGAGCTTTCTGCCAGGATCAAAGCCATTTTGAGACGGGTTGACAAGAAGCCGGCGAGCCCATCCCTTGTAAATGGAGGGCTTTGTATCGACTTGAAATCCAGGACCGTTACCCTGGAAGGACGCATCATCAAATTGACCCGGACCGAGTTTAAACTCCTGGAACTTTTTTCGTCCCATCCCAACGAAGTGCTTTCCCGGGATTTTATTACGCAGCAAATCTGGCGTGATTCTCAGCTTTATCATAACAGCCGCGCCGTGGACGTGCACGTCCAACGGCTTAGAAAAAAGCTGGAACCGGACATTGAACACCCATCGGTTATCGTCACGGTGGCAGGGGTGGGGTATAAATTGGAAATGCCCTGATTGACCCGGTTTCAATTTTCTGTTACATCTTTTACAGGGTCGTTGCTTGACCATTCCACCCGATCCTGAGAGAATGACGACTGTTCACGTCTCCAGGATCCCATGAATCACAACCTGGCTTTCGGGTAACGTCTTTGTAAGGGGGGCCCAAAGTGAAATCAAGTTATAATTCCCACATCAAACGTATCGTTCTGGGCCTTGTGGTTTTTGCAGTCCTCGGATTTGTCGGCAAAATTGTTATGATGCCCAAATCATTCGGCAAATACGGTCCCTATCGCGCCGATGCCATTGACGAAGAGGCCAACCGGGAGATCCGCCATGGAACAAACGCCTCCTGCCTCTCCTGTCACCCCCATGAAGCGAATATTCATCTGGCCGGCCTTCACAAAACCATCTCATGCGAATTCTGCCACGGTCCCTATGCCGATCACATCAAAGACGGCAAGGTGTATGGGAAGCTTCCCGTCAAAACGAAGGAAGAGATCAAGGTTCTGTGCCTTCGGTGCCATAACAAAGCGATCCAGGCCAGACCGGGTGAGGTTATCAAGACGATTGTCATGCCGGAGCATTTGGAGAGCCAGAAGGTCAAGGTTTCCCATACCTGTGATCAGTGCCATCAAGTGCATGCCCCCCTCAAATATATTAACCGGGCAAAAGAAATCACTGGCATAAAGGAGAAAAGTTAATGGGCAAGCCGGATGCCGAACTGGATAAGGAGCGCCGGGCCTTTATTAAGAAGGTGCTTAACGGCGCCATTGCGGGTTCCCTTCTTTTAGTGATCCCCATGCCCATAGGGGCCGCGACCGAGGAAATCCCGGAGCAGATCCCCGGAATCCGAGGCAAAAAATGGGACATGTTCAATCAGCGTTTTGCCTTCATCGTGGATATTACCCGCTGCATAGGGTGCGGTTCCTGCTGCGTGGCAGACAGACGGGAATACAATGTCCCGGAAGGGTATTACAGGACCTGGGTTGAGCGGTATCTCAAAGATTTTGAGAGTGAGGTCTATGTGGATTCCCCCCACGGCGGGCTTGATGGCTACCAGTCTCCGCGAACAGACATAGAAGTGGAAGTTCGAGACACCTTTTTTGTGCCCAAGCTGTGTAATATGTGCAAAGAACCCCCATGTGTACAAGTCTGCCCTGTGGGAGCCACCTTCAAAACACCTGACGGTTTCGTTCTGATGGATCCCAAGCGTTGCGTAGGCTGTGCATACTGCATTCAGGCCTGCCCTTATTCATCCCGGTTTCTCAATCCGAACACAAGAACGGCTGAGAAGTGTACATGGTGTTACCACCGGGTGCGTAAGGGATTATTGCCTATCTGCGTGAATGTTTGCCCTACCGGAGCGCGTAAATTCGGTGATCTGAACGACAAAAATTCTGAAGTTTACAAACTCCTGCACGAACACGAAGTCCTCACGGTCCTGAAAAAAGACATGGGAACCTATCCCGCGCTTTACTACAAGGGTCTCAGACGGGAGGTGGTCTAATGGATGCGCTCAACTTTGTTTTTCCCAACGACCTTCACGTCCACTGGAGTATGATGATCGTATTGTACCCCTATCTTACCGGATTGGTGGACGGATCTTTCATTGTCGCTGCCCTTTACTATGTATTCGGGGTCAAGAGCCTGAAACCGATTTCCCGCTTTTCCCTTGTCTTTGCCCTTGCATTTCTATCCTGCGCCATGTTTCCGTTGTTGATGCATCTTGGCCGGCCTGAACGGAA
>JABGPV010000163.1:0-10511 GCA_018644785.1 Deltaproteobacteria bacterium
AGGTGGAAAGGCTGGGCATTCACCTCACCCGGCAGAAAACCGCCGAAGCGGACCTTTTGTTGATCGTCATTGACCGAAGTCGTCCACTCAATCGGGACGACAGGGATATTCTGGCCCAATGCGAAAACAAGAAAGCCTTGGTGGTCATCAACAAAGTTGATCTGCCTCCGGCCGAAGATTACACCGAAAAAGCGGATGTTCTGAATCACTTTACCACGGCCGAAATCTCGGCACTGACGGGCCAGGGCATTGACCACCTCAAAAAGGCCATTTACGATGCCATCCTTTCAGACGACGTACTTGCGGTTACAACCTCCCATGCAGTCCCGAACCTGAGACATCGGGAAGCCCTTAAAGCAGCGAGAGAATGCTTTCTAAACGCGAGCCTCAAGGCGAAAAACAATGCCCCCATGGAAATCGTTGCCTTTGAACTCAGAAGCGGTCTGGAGCACTTAGGGGAAATCACAGGCCAAACCATCGACGATGAAATACTGGACAGTATTTTCAGCCAGTTCTGTCTCGGGAAATAATTGGTAACAAGGAGGATTCTTTCAAAATGGCAACGACAACGATCATTCTGGCCTGTATCCTGATGCCTGTCCTGCTCTACTATGAGAGCAAAGAAATCCCGAAAGGCATCCTGCCCGTTAAGACCGCCATTTCCCTTCTGTTCGTTCTGGCCGCCTTAGTCCAGCCCAGGCCCGTCCCGCCCTATTTCGCATGGCTCCTGCCCGGTTTGATATTATGCCTGGGGGGGGATGTTTTTCTCGCACTGCCCCAGAAAAAGATGTTTTTCCCGGGACTGGTGTCATTCCTCGTGGGTCATGTCTTTTACGTGATCTGTTTTTTTTACACAGCCCCCCTACGGCATTGGTCTTATGGGGTGCGCTACCGGTCTCAATTGCCAGTCTGTGGATTTTCTTTCGACTCAAGCCCCACCTGGGCGACATGATGATTCCGGTACTGGCCTACATTGTCGTCATCACCATCATGGTCTATGGCGCCTTTTCACTCCTTCTGGAACCCGGGCTCGGTCTCTCGGGGCGCATCCTCGCTTTTTGCGGGGCCCTCAGCTTTTATATATCGGACCTTTTCGTGGCCAGGGACCGCTTTATCAAGAAAGAGCCCATCAACCGTATCCTGGGTCTCCCCCTCTATTTTGGAGGTCAATTTTTACTGGCCTTTTCCATCGGCTATCTCTGATTCAGCCGCTTCGATTTTCATCAAAGATAAGTAAAGTATCCCCAGGCTGGTTCATTTCACATTTACCTCACTTGATGGTCAATGTTATAAGGTCTTTCTGAAATCCTATTCTGATCGGTTTTCACGGGAAGGACCATAGAGAAATGCTCCATTGTGAGTCAAGTGTTTAGGAGATCTCGGATCATCCTTCTTCCATTCCGACAATTTTTGTCAAGTTTTGACGCCTTTTGTTACGCCCCCTCCCCACAAGGCAAAGAAAAATAATGGCAAAGCACTAAAATTATTTAAAAAATTTTTGCATCAATCGCTTGCATGTTTTTTGCATTACTCAAAAAAAAGGGTTCCGGAATCAGAAATACATGTTTATCATGGGACTTAAAAACCCGGAAACAGCCAATAGTTTTTTCGATCGGGGGGGAGGACCTCATGGAAAGCAGTCGAAAAACAGTTTATGGGATCATGATTCACACGGCCCTGATCTGCTGTTTATGCCTGACCGGGCCTTGCCTTACGGACGCCGCCACCTTCCATATCCGTACGGACGGCGGCACCTCCCTTCAATGTACCGGAATGGCTGACGCACCCTATCCCGGCGCCGGCGCCGCACAAGCCTGTGCCTGGTCACACCCCTTCTGGGCGCTGGATGCCGAAGGAAAGTGGCACATCAAGGGCGGCGATACGCTGATGATCCATTCCGGAAGTTACCGGATGGGCGTCGGTGCGCCCAATACCGGCTGGTGTGAGGCGGCCTGGTCATATGAATGTCATCTGCCGCCGCTGCCATCCGGGCCCGATCCCCAACACACCACGCGCATTCTGGGATCATCCTGGGACATGGGTTGTGTTGATCCGCCTCAATTGTGGGGCACTGAAAGGGCATGGCAGATCATCAGCCTGGACGGGACAAACCATGCCGTTGTCAGTTGTCTTGAGCTGACCGATCACTCCGGTTGCGTGGAGGGCCATTCCAATACTTTCGTGAGATGCCAAAGAGACACGCCGCCCTATGGAGACTGGGCCGCCGCGGGGATCCATGCATCGGATTCCTCCCATGTTACGCTCTCTCACCTTAACATACACGGCATGGCTGATCGGGGCATCTATGCCGGACGCATTTCCCAATGGACCATTGAGGATGTTCGGATCGCCGGAAATGGATGGGCGGGATGGGATGGGGATATATTCGGGGACGACGCCAACAGCGGGACCCTTCATTTTAAGAACTGGCTCGTGGAATGGAACGGCTGTGCGGAAAGCTACCCCGACGGGGAGCCCAATAACTGCTGGGCCCAGACCGCTGGGGGCTATGGAGATGGCGTCGGCACAGGGGCCACGGGAGGCGACTGGATCATCGAGGATTCCACCTTTCGATACAATACCTCCGATGGTCTTGACCTGCTTTACGCGCGTCTTGACACCCACATTGACATCAAGCGAATCCGAGCATACGGGAATGCGGGGAACCAGATCAAGGTCAATGGGCCCACGGCCATTGAAAACGCCCTTCTGGTGGGTAACTGCGGGTACTTTCAAGGGAAGGATCTGACCTACCAGGTGGATCACTGTCGCGGCGCAGGGGCCGCAGTCTCTCTGAATATGAGGCGCGGAAACCGGGTTTCGCTCATCAATTCGACCATTGCCGGAGAGGGTGATTGCCTGGGGACCATCGAATGTTCGGACCCGGCCGGATGCGATGGTTCCGAAACAGTCATCATTTTGAACAACATATTCATGGGATACAAGGAATTTCTTTCCCCAACGGACACCAGCTGCTACCTCTGGTTTGATCAAAACAATTTTTATAACACCCGGATCGATTACAATGTGGTCTTCGGCGCGAAAATCGGGGCTTTCGGTTTGGCCGCAAACGATATCAGCCGGGATCCTCTGCTGATGAACGCAGATCTGGCAACTTTTGACGGGCATCTTCAAAGCAACAGCCCGGCCCTGGAGAGTGGTCTTCCCGCAGGGGGACTGAATGGTCTGGTGCCCGCGGAAGATCTGGAGGAGACCCTAAGGCCCCAGGGTAGTGCGGTGGATCGCGGGGCCTATGAAAAAAGATCGGAACGATCAGGGCCCATTATTATCGATCATACCTGCACGGACATTTCGCAGATTCCCGATTACTGGATCGATCAGGCCAAACAGTTGACCCTTCATTACGCCCATACCTCCCACGGCGGCCAGATATGGCAGGGGAGCAACAATCTTGAGAGTCTGAATTCAACCTATGGCTTTGCAAGGCGTGAAAGCGGCTCGGAAGGCCTTCCGCCGGTGGAAGTCCCGCCGGCCCTTCGTATGTACGACGGCAATCCGCCCCATACCTACATCACCCCCGAGCTTTACTGGGATTCCAACGCGGGAAAGGACAGCACCCGATCGGTCGCTGATACCGGAGATTACGACTTCTCCATGTGGGCCTGGTGCGGCCAGGTGTCGGACGCTTCACAAGTCTACATTGAGCGCTACCTTGCGGCTATGAACCAGTTCGAAACGGAATATCCCGGCATGGGGTTTATCTATATGACCGGCCATCTGGACGGCGGCGGCCCATCGGGGAATCTTAATATCCGCAATGAGCAGATCCGAACCTACTGCAGGGCCAACAACAAGATCCTTTTTGATTTCGCCGATATTGAGCGATACAACCCGGACGGCGATGATTTCCTGGATGCGGGCGCCAATGACGAATGCTATTATAACGATTGGGGAAACAACTGGGCCGATGAATGGTGTGCCGAAAATCCGGGTTCCGCCCTGTGCGATACATGCGAAGACGGCTGCAATCATTCAAGAAACCTGAACTGCAATCTGAAGGCAAGGGCTTTCTGGTGGATGATGGCCCGACTGGCGGGCTGGAACCCTTCGCCCACCCAATGTCCGGAATTTCCTGGCCCTTCGCCGGTCATTCGGGACGTGGATTTTCCCGCCGGTTCCGATTGTACCTATAGGGACGATACCGCCATTACCATCGGCCCCAACATCAACATCCTGTCAAACGCCACTCTCATCCTGGAAGCGCCCAGGATTGTCACCCGAAGTCCGTTTCACGCCGCCACGGGGGCAACCGTGCGATACGTGGCAAAATAGGATCGGAACACCCTATTTTCCCTCTATCGTGCTACCCGGCAGAAGCGGGTTTTTAGCATCTTCCAACCGAATAATGTTGAAAAAAAAACTAATTTGTGCTTAGTGATGCTTTAGCCTCTATATTTTCAACAAATGCCCACGAAATGTCTTGAGGTTAATCATGAGCCGATTAAACCACGTCTTGGCTACGGATTTCCGTAATCAGGACAGCCTGTTACATGTCTGGCGTGAGCGTATTTTCTTCGCAGTTTTCTTAAGCGGGGTCCTCATTGGGGTTGTGAGTTACGTCTCAACTCTCAGCTACGCCATAGCCAGAGGGCACCTGTCCAATAGCGCAATCTTCTATACCGCGATTTATGTCTGTGCAATTATCATCTTATTGGTGCGACGTATTCCTTTCTTCGTTCGTGTCGGAATTGGGCTCTTTATTTTTTATATCCTTGGATTAGCCACTTTACTGACCGTAGGCCCAACGGGAAATGGCAGCATCTGGCTCTTCGCCTTCGCGGTAACAGCCACTCTTCTACTAGGACTCAGGGCCGGACTCATGGCTTTGGCCTTAAATGTGGGAACTCTATTGATTCTGGGACAGCAAATGAATGCAGGCCACTTACCGTGGCTATTGAGCGTGCCCTACACGTCAAAGACCTGGAACACCACTTTGATAACCTTTGCGTTTCTCAGTTGTGTAATCGTGATTTCCCTGGCCGTGCTGCTTCGAAACTTAGAGAAGGCCCTGCAAAAAGAGCAAGCCCTCACCTCGAGGCTGACCTCCATCAATGAACAACTTGAGCAAGAAATCACTGAGCGGAAACGCGCCACAAACAATCTTGCTGAATCTGAGCAGAAATACAGGACCTTATTTCACGATTCCTTGGAAGCGATGAGTCTGACGCTGGAGGGAAAAATCATCGATGTAAATACAGCATGGCTCCAGATGCATGGATTCGAATCCAAGGGAGATGTGGTGGGGATGAATATAACGGATATCATACACGAAGAAGACAGGAAAATGCTTTTTGACCGTCGAGAAAAATGGCCACATTATGAAGATCGCCTATACGAATTGAGAGACGTCCGACGTGACGGCTCTATCGTAAATGTAGAGGTTTATTCAAGTAAGATCTCCTTAGAGAACAAATGTTTTATCCTTGCGACAATCCGTGACATCTTGACGCGCAAACAGGCTGAAGAGGTTCTGCGGGAGAGTGAAGAAAAATACCGAGCCATTCTCGAAAACATCGAAGAAGGCTACTATGAGGTTGACCTTGAAGGAAATTTTACTCTTTTTAATGACGCATTGTGTAACATCACCGGGTATTCCAGAGATGAACTGATGGGGATGAAGAGCAGAGACCACATAAATCCGGAGGATATGGAAAAAACATTTCAGGCATTCAACAAAGTCCACACTACAGGGGAATCGGCAAAAAACGTGGCATGGAAAACTTTGAGGCCGGATGGTTCCGAAAGAGATATAGAAGCTTCTGCATCTCTCGTTAAGAAGATAGAAGATCAGCCAATCGGATTTCGAGGTATCATACGGGATGTGACTGAAAGAAAGCTTGCAGAGGAAAACAAAAAGAGGCTCGAAGTCCAAATCGAGGCCGCCCAAAGGCTGGAGTCTTTAGGCACATTAGCCGGGGGTATCGCCCATGACTTCAACAATCTCCTCATGGGAATCCAGGGACGGACCTCCTTGATGCTAATGAATATTCATGACGCCCATCATCATTTCGAGCATCTCAAAATCGTAGAAGACTACGTTAAAAATGCCGCAGATCTTACCAAACAGCTTTTGGGTCTTGCCAGAGGTGGAAAATATGATGTGAATCCCGTGAACCTGAATAAACTTGTCTCGAGGAGCTCCGGGATGTTCGGAAGGACAAAGAAAGAGATCATCATCCACTCAAAATATCACAAAGACATTTGGATTGTAGAGGCGGATCAGAGGCAAATAGAACAGGTGTTGTTGAATATCTATGTGAACGCCTGGCAAGCAATGCCTGGCGGTGGGGAACTCTATCTTGAAACAAAAAATGTCGAAATTGATGAAGATTCCAGCATATCTTATCAGGTGGACCCCGGGAGGTATGTCAAAATATCTATCAGGGATGTCGGCGTTGGTATGGATGAAGCGACCCTGCAGAGGATATTTGACCCGTTCTTTACCACCAAAGATATGGGGAGGGGAACAGGGTTAGGGCTGGCTTCTGCCTATGGGATAATCAAAAATCATGGCGGCTTCATTAATGTCCATAGTAGGAAGGGGCATGGAACCACCTTCGATATTTATCTGCAGGCGACTGAAAAGGTGGCAACAGAAGAGAAAGAACAGGATTTGGGAATACAAAAAGGATCTGAAACGATTCTTCTGATAGATGATGAGAAAATGATCATTGACGTCGTCAACGAGTTGTTAGAGAGATTGGGTTATACGGTTTTTTTGGCCCACAACGGCATTGAAGCCATAGAAACGTACAAAAAAAATTGGGAGAAAATCAATTTGGTCATCCTTGACATGATCATGCCGGGCATGAGCGGCAGTGATACATTTGACAGTTTGAAGGAGATCAACCCCCATATAAAAGTCGTTCTCTCAAGCGGCTATAGCATTAATGGTCATGTCAATGAAATATTGAATCGAGGGTGTGTTGGCTTTATTCAAAAACCAATCAAGATGCCCGACCTATCCCAAAAGCTACGGGAGATCCTGGATGATCGACATAGGGCGTAAGCAAAGCACAAAGGGGGCCAAAGGGATTGCGCCCCAAAACCACAGACAGTTTGTCTATGAGCTTTTCAGGGTTCATGATCCTTTCGAGCGTTCCAGCTTTGAGCAGCGTCTTTTCGAATACCCAGACGCTTCATGCGGGAATCAAAGGTGGAACGGTTCAGGGCCGCCTCGGCTGCCGCCCGAGTGATATTCCATCTGTTTTTTTCAAGCAAGAATAGAATATAGGCTTTCTCAAGGGACTTGAACGTGTGGCCGGAAAACCCGTCGTGTGGCAACTTGCTTATTTCACTTGGAACCGGTGTATCAATATTCCATTCACGGTCATGTGCCAAAGGATCCTTTTTCGCAGCTGGTTCCTGAATCAGCCATGGGGGCAGGTCTTCCATTTCCACGGTGTCCCGTGCAGCGGTTACCATCACATTTCGAACCGCATTTTCCAGCTCCCTGATATTCCCTTTCCACGGGTATCGAACAATATAGTCTAAGGCAGCCGGTGAAAGACGTTTCTGCCTGATATTCAACTTTCTTGCTTCTACTGCAATGAACTGCTTGAGCAGCAACGGGATGTCTTCCCTTCTTTCCCTCAGCGGCGGAATATGAAGAGAGAGCACATTCAGCCGGTAAAACAAATCTTCCCGAAACCTTTTTTCTTGAATTGCTTTGGTAAGATCAACATTTGTGGCCGAAATTATCCTCACATTGGTGCTTTTCTGTGTCGTACTTCCCACAGGCTTTATTTCACCATTCTGCAGCACGCGCAGAATCCTGGACTGCAATCCGTAGGGCATATCACCGATCTCATCCAGAAACAGCGTTCCCCCGTCAGACGCCTCAAAAAGCCCCTTTTTGTCGCGATCAGCCCCTGTAAAAGCACCTTTCATGTAACCGAAAAGCTCACTTTCAAGAAGCGTTTCAGGTATGGCGCTGCAGTTCTGGGTCAGAAACGGCCCGTCCCTGCGCGAACTCTGGAGATGGAGTTCTCTTGCAAAAAGTTCTTTTCCCGTACCACTCTCACCGGTAATGAGGACAGGATAGTCCGCTCGTGCAAAAACTTTCGTCTTTGCCAGTGCACTCTGAATGGGTTCGGCCTGTCCGATTATGGGCGGCTGCGCTTGAAATCCATTGATGATATCTCTTAATGCCTTGTTCTCTTCGACCTGCTTTGTGTAAGCGGTATAGTTGCCAAGAGCAATGGAACCGACCGAAACAATGTTTTCCAGAAGACCAAGGTAGTCTTTGTCCAGATTGATATCGCTTCCCATATTCGTGGTATCAATCAGTTCAAGAGCACCGTAGACTTCCCCGGTGTCAAATATCAGGGGAAAACAGACGATAAGGCTGCTCTTGACTTTAACGTCTTTTTCTGCCTCACCAAAATGTCGATTGTCCTCCCCCACCCTGCTGATTGTCATACGGCCGTTTTCAATGACCCATCCCACGATGCTCGGTTTTTCATTTCCAATTGAAAGCCCAAGGACCTTGTCGCTGTCATCACCGATGGCTTCGATGCACGTATATACATTGTCCTGTTTAACCCATATGGAACCCCGTTCAACGTTTTGGAGTTTAAGAAGGCTCCCCAAGAAAACTTCCAGAATTTTTTCCTTATCAAAACCCGTCTTTTTGCCCATTTTGACCCTCTCCTCCTGCTTTGCGGGTTATGAATATCCTTTTCAAAATAGATAGGAAGATTGAAAGCACGCTTGAAAGATGTTTGCCTTTCATATTCTTTCGGAATTAGACGCAAAACCATGTTCTAAGCTTATACATAATACCCCAAAACCACTAGATTCACCTCATATCATAAATTTTACGATATTTCAACTTTATTCACAGAATAAAATCGGTCTCTCCAGGCCAGTTCACATCATTTGAAAAATCTATCTACAGAATCGACGCTACCAAGAAGGCAAATGGTCAGCGCCGGCAGCAAGAATGACCCGTACTTATGGACTGGACGTCTCATTCATTCTCCTGTCTGGCATGTCTTTTGCTCAAACCAAGTCATAACAGCAGTGGCACTTTCCGAAAAAAAAGTAGAGGAGGGTTGCAGTCATGAAAACGAGAACAGCTATTATCATCAGGATTATCGGGGTTTTGTTGAGTATGTTGGGTGCAGCAATTTTTTGTCTTCTTTTCGTTTTATGGAGTGTGGAAGAATATTCCAGTTATTCGGTACCCATTTGGCCCATGGTTCTCGGTATCGGAATCACATTCCTTGGCCTCATATGCGTCAAAACAGGATCAACATCAAACTATGGCCCGCCGGCTGGAAGCCCGGACCTCAACTCGTCAACCCGTCATCGGATCAAATTCCTCCTTTTCTGAATCGATCCGGTCCTACCCCTTGACACCCCCTTGGAAGCCTGCCTAAATTCACTTAATGTGGAGCAGATGTGACCTCGTTTTCCCTGCCTGTGGGCTACCGATGATATGCCTCCGTGCCCCCAGTTTACAACCGTTGAATCAAATAAACAAAGACCGGCAACCTGCTTTCCTCCTTGAGTTGATAAAACTGGGGCAAGAGTTCTCTTTTATTGGGACTGTCTTTTAGCGGTGATAAATATATGGTGCCCTTTGACTTGTTTTTCACATCCGCATTCTTTAAGAGCTCCGCCAGGGACAAATAATGATCAGAGGGTAAATTAGCCCCCATAATAAAATTTCCGGTGACCTCTATGCGGTTGTACCCGGCATTGATTTCCATCATTTTGCTGAAGGCCTCTTTAACCTGTTCGACGGTCACCGGTTTGCCGATCCCCACAAGCGTATTGGCATCAATGGATTCAAACCCGATATTGATATAGGTGTCAAAAGGCAATTCATTCAATTTTTCAAACAGCGTTTCCCCTGCCCCCAAAAAAGAGCCCACACTGCCAAAAAGATATAAAAATGGATCTTGTTTCAATCGCTGCTTGAACCCGAATTCTTTATATGCCTGTTGGGCGGCAAAACAGATTAAGTCATC
Source organism: Deltaproteobacteria bacterium (assembly GCA_018644785.1). The sequence continues at coordinate 9,999 of JABGPV010000163.1, forward strand.
CCCTGCGGCAAGGGCATCGTGGTTTCCGAGAAACAGGGCATGGTAGTTGGTCCGGTCTGCTCCGAAATGATCTTTCAAGGCCGTGATCTGATCCAGCACACTCTCTTTCGACCTTTTTCGAAATTTTTGATCTGATTTGACGCAGCAGAATTTACAATGATAAAGACATCCATCGGCAATGGTGACAGGGATAATGTCATAATTCACATGCCGCGTGTCAGGGGGGAGTACGGAAATCCTGCCGCCGATGATGTCGTTCAGCCGCTGGAACCGTTCATGAAGCGTTTGGTCATCATTAGCCAGTATCCGTTTTATGAGATCCTTTGCCCGGGGGTAGAGACCCTTGGAATCCGCCATATACAGATTGGCATATAATTGGGACCATTCGGCCAACGCCATCATGACATGGGGATTTGAAAAACATTTAACGTCCCAGACCGGGTTACTGACATACGGCAGACAGGGGAGATAATACTCTCCCATCCAGGAAACAACCCCGTCGCTGCCGCTTTT
>JABGPV010000163.1:10520-11875 GCA_018644785.1 Deltaproteobacteria bacterium
GACCGGGTTACTGACATACGGCAGACAGGGGAGATAATACTCTCCCATCCAGGAAACAACCCCGTCGCTGCCGCTTTTGTCGCCAACCGTATAGTATACCCAGTCGTTTCCCACCGTCCGTTTAAAGTGCTCCGCGGGATGGGGCCAGTCAGGCGTCAGTCCCCTTATGGATATGATCTCACCGTTCAGATTAAAACAGAATTCAAATCCGGGGGTTCTTATTTCCGAATATCGATAGGGTCTGCGTGGAAAGGTCTGCTTTATAAGCATACCTTTCCCCTTTTTTTCGACACTGATCATTAAACGTGGCTGTTGGAAAAAATCCATTGGGTTTATTTGACCATCTGTTTCAGTGCTTCCTTTACCTCGGTTACGGGGAACTGACACAATTTGTTTTGGCACATATAAATGGTGGTTTGCCCCTCTATCAATTTATGTTTCAGCAGCGGCAATGCCCCTTCACTGACTCCGCCCGAAAATAGTGCATTGGGCAAATAATGTTTATTAAATTCCTTTTGTTTGGATTCGAATTCTTTCCCCAAAATCGCGACTTCATAAGGTTTTTCGGCAAACCAGGCCATCAAAACATCCCAATTGGCAAAGTAAACACCTTTGTCTAAGGCATTTTGCTTTACATTATTGATCATTTTTTTTGATTTTTGAATATAATCATCGTTATAAAAATACTGCCCCAGCATAAATAGATTTTTCGCCATTTGGGAATTTGACGATGGCATCACATTGTCCGTGACTTCCTGTTTCCGGGCAATCAATGCCGGATCCATATCTGAAGTATAGTAAAACATTCCCCCATTCTTCTCATGGAAATGCGCATTCACATAGGCGGTTAACTGCTGTGCCGATTTCAACCATTTTTCATCAAATGTGGCTTGATATAAGGAAATGAATGCCTCAATGGTAAATGCGTAATCATCCAAAAATCCGTTGATGGACACCTTGCCGTTTTTATAATTCCTATGTAATCGATTATCCTTCGTTTTGATTTTTTCATTGATAAATTCCGCATTTTTAAGGGCCATATCCAAATAATTCCGGTTGTCAAAAACCCTGTATGCATCAACACAACCTTTAAGCATGAGCGCATTCCAGGATGTAATTATTTTGTCATCCAGGCCTGGTCGAATGCGCCGGGCCCTTTCTTTAAGGAGCATTTTTTTGGCTTCTAAAACGCGTTTCGTTAATTCATTTTCCGTTATTTTATATTTTTCCGCAGTTTTCTTATCGCTTGAAGATACATAAAAAACATTCCTTCCATTTTCCCAATTGCCGTTTTCGGTTATACCGTAATAGTCAATAATGAAATCCGCTTTATGGCCCAATACTTTCTGCAATTC
>JABGPV010000164.1 GCA_018644785.1 Deltaproteobacteria bacterium
TCAGTTTGTTCCGGTTGAGAACCTTAAGTTTTCGGCGGTACATCTGCCAAGTGCTTGGTTTACCGAGCGCTTCCAATTTTAGTTGATCTTCCTGCCATTTTAGAAAGGCAGTGGTAAGCGCTTTCATAGCCATGGTCATGTATACTTGAATAATGGTATCAATTTTGATGGCCAACGGTATGCCTGTCTTGATTTCATAGACAGCCCATACCTTCCATCCATAAATGGTAACTTTGACCTCTTTGAGTTCACCGCTTTTCCGGCGCCCGCGGGCCTTTACCTTGCGTTTATGAGTAACGGATCCACATCCCTTGAATTTACGGGTGGTTTCGTACAAAGTGCAATCACAGGCGGCATGTATACTTTTTGGGAACATGCCTTGTTTGGCAACTTGCTGAATGCAGCGATTAAATAAATTCTCAATTCGTCTGGGAGAAATGGTAACAATGTGGTTGGCAACCGTATCGACGCATAAAGCACCTCTGAATTCAGGAATGAATGTCTTGCGGAGTTTTTCACCCCGTTTACAACTGCCATTTTTTACCTGATAGGCATTGAAGCCGCACATGTTCATGAGCAGTTCATCGGTGAGCAGCAGGTCGGTCATTTGATCCATCTTTTTGATGGATCCGACGACTTTCATTAAGAAGACAAGGAGTATCTGGGAAAAAGGGACATTTTTTCTTCGTTGATTTTTCGGATCAAGGCGTTCTAATAGAGGAAATACTTCGATGTCCTGCAAATAGTTGAAGAAGGAGTCAAACAAGGTGGCCTCATCCATGGCATAGACCACGTCCATTTCGTGGCGATGGAAAAGGTAGTCTGCAACCTTGCCATCATCCCGCTCGGCGGTATGCCAGAAGAGTCGTTCACAGAGGGTGTCTTGTAATTGTTCCCGCGAAGTCATGCTGGCAGTTTAAGCTCAAATCGGAACGGATGTCAAGTTGCGGACGCCGTGGATATGTAAGCATTTCAATTAGTTACATGGATCATTTTTGAAGGCCTGGAGGCACTTGAGCTGCCCTCGTATACCCCGTCTCGGGCTTGTACGCGTTTGCGGCTTTAAGGGCCTTCTACGTGGCTTAAAACCCTTCTCTCGCGGCAAAGTGAAAATAGGAAATGGAATCAATAATTTGAAAGTTTTTTTCAAAAAATGCGAATTTTTTCAATCCTTATATCGGAGTTTTAGCTGGAGGAAGGTCAAATTGACTTTCTCTGGAAAGGTATCAGTCAGGCCTTTGTAAATGATCTTGTCCCCAACCCGAAGGTGAACGTTCCAATGACGTTGGATCTGGGATACCGGTATCTCGGTTTCAACCTTCGAAAACCCCCCATGTCCGATCGGGTTTTTAGACAGGCTGTGGCCTATCTCATCAACAAAAATTTTATTGTCAACCGCGTACTCCACGACCATGGACAACGGCTGGAATCTTTTGTGCCCCCTTCCAACATCTACTATTACGATTCTAACACGCCCACCTACGCCCAAGGAATGGATCGTCAGGTGCGAACGCGCAAAGCCTATGATATGTAATCTGCTGCCGGTTATGGTTGGGAGACTCCCCCGCTGGATGAGACAGGAGCTTTGCAGAAAGGAAAAGGTTTCAAAGGACCTGACGGAAAAGCTGTGCCTCCCATAACGCTGATTACCCCCACCGCCCATTATGATACTGAAGAGGCGACAACAGGCGAGGTTATTGTGGGATGGCTGGATGAATTCGGAATTCCCGTCTCCCGAAAGACGATGCCATTTAACAGCCTATTATCGCAGATAAAACTTAAGAAGGATTTCGATATGTTCATTTTGGGCTGGAGAGGTTTGTCGCTGGACCCGGATTATCTGAGACGGTTTTTTCATTCCGATTATGATTTGCCCAACCAGTGGAATTACACCGGGTATGACAATGCCCAATTCAATCAACTTTCAGATCTTCAGGCGGAAACGGTTGATGTAGCCAAAAGACGGCAAATTGTCTTGCGCCTTCAAAATATTCTTGCCAAAGACCTTCCGATTATCCCGCTGTACATTCCTCATCTTATGGAAGGTGTCCGGAATGATCGATTTTCAGGCTGGGTCAAGCAGGCCGGAGGGGTTGGCAATATCTGGACGTTCTGCATGCTAAGACCCGTTCAAAAGTGAGCTCAAAGAAAAGGAAGTCTCTCAAAATGAGGGACTTCCAACTGTTCACGATTAGCAAGAATTTGGATTTAGCTAATTGGTATATTTGAAAAAAATATCAGATTACCCTTTTACATATTAATTTCGCATCATCCCCATATCTTCATGTTCCAGATTGTGGCAATGGTAAAGAAACATGCCCGGATAGTCGTCAAAGTCGACCAGGATTCTGATACTTTCACCGGGCATCAGTAAGACTGTATCTTTCCATCCTTCATCCACATAGCCTTCATGCCTCACTCCGCTTCTCGAAACGACCCTGAACTGTTTCCCATGCAGATGGATTACCGAAACGTTTTTTTGAAAAACCACCCTCTTGCTGGCCGGCAATATCTGCTAATATATCAAAGTATTTCAGATAGTTATACCTTTACGATATCCAAAATATTTGGACCTGTCCGAAGCCTGAGATATGCCTTGCATACCCACGAATGTGGCCAGGTCTTTGAAGTCAAACTGGATGTGCTTACAAGCACAAGGTATAGAAGTCGGGCAATTAAAATATTTTTCGCTGGTTTTTTGCGTCTTAAGCCCAAACAATTTTCGGTGGTTTCCGTTCCGGCAGCCTGTAATATCTGGGTTTGGCATATCCCAGCATCATGGGGTAATGATGGGGATAATTTTCCGGCAGACCCATCACTTCCTTGATTTCCGGTCCTGAATGAAGGGCTCCCTGAAGCAACCCTGCCCAGCATGTTCCAAGGCCCAGTGTGGGTGCTGCCAGTTCAAGGTAGGACAGGGCCAGGGTCAGGTCAACCATACCGTTTAACGCTTCTTTGGGGGCGTGGGCCACCACCAGGACGGGGGCATCTCTCAGGACCTTGTCCACACCCTTATCCCAGGCTGTCACGATGGCGGGGAAATAGGGGGCACGGGCTGCTTCAGGACCCTTTTCAAGAATAAAACGCATCCATTTAACGGTGAGTTCCGCCAGTTGGTGGATTTTGTCCTGATCGGTAATGACCAACCAGTTGACCATCTGGCGATTCCCTGCGGAGGGCGCGTACCGGGCGATCTCGATGAGTTCCCGGATTTTTTCTTTTTCAACTGGCTTGTCCCCGTAGATGCGGACGGAGCGGCGTGATCGCAGAAATTGCACGGCCTGTTCACGGTTAATGGCAAGATTTTTCACGATGGACGGGCACCGTTCCATGGGAATGCTGGTGTGCTGGAGCGCCCCGTGGGGGCAGACGGCAACACAGTGTCCACATCTCAAACAGACCTCTTCCGTGCCGGGTATGAGGCGGGGATAACCCTCCCCGTGGTCCATTTGTATGATGGCCATGGGGCATTCAGCGGTGCAGATGCCGTCTTTTTTGCATTTGTCGTGGTCTATTTCTAAAAGTCCCATATTATTTCCCGGAATCTTAACCCTTCTGAGCCTGTTTTGATTTGCGGCGGCGAAATAGAAAAGCGCCGATGATAATGAGCGCCAGGGGAATCAGCAGGGCCCAGAGATATTCTTCGATGAGGGCTATGCCCACCACGGCAATGCCGAGGAAAACACCCACGAGAGAGATCCGCCAGCTGGCGGTAATGCCGGCACTTAAAGTGGCAAAAGCCAGTATCAGAAGGGCTACGAGCCCCACGTCGACGTTATTGAGCCGTCCCGTGTCCGTAGCGCTGAGCAGGAAGACCAGGTATATGACTATCAGGTAAGCGAGCCAGTGAAAGACCTGGGTCCATACCAGCCTGCCCTTGCTTTCTCCCCGGCGGTTCAAGTTGGGCCACTCAATGGCGATGGTCGCTATGCAAAAAACAGGGGCCATGACCATCCAGTACCAGAATCCCTTGGTGGGACTGTAATCGGTGAGTGCAATACCCACCACCGACAACAACAGCAAAAGAATCAGAATGAATTCAGATGTATGACGTTTTTTCGGAATACTGCTGGACCCGCCGTGAGAGTTTCCAAACATGGGTTTCTCCTTTCTTGAGGTGCCTGATGCGATATATAGGCTTCTTTTTCGGTCATGAGATTCAAAAAACTGAGCGTACTTTTATCAGGGTTTCACGGAAAATACAAGGAGTAACAACTGGCGTTGAGTTTCTGGTCAGTTTGATTTCCGAAACGCGGGCTTGCCGAAAGGACACGCCCAATGGTATACCCAGTCATGACACTTTTGGGCGAGTTTTTTCGTTGCTGTCTCCTAAAGAATTTCAGTTGTATTGTGACTATTGATGCTATGGGACGCCAGAAAAAAATTGCGGTACAGATTGTGGATAATGATGCGGATTATGTTCTTATCGCTCTCTATCTCTTACTGAGCGAGAAATCTCGGCAGGTTGGCATTAATAAGGCTAAGCGGAAAATGGCTGGGTGGGATGATCCCTACCTGAAAAAAGTTCTCGGAGGATAAAATATTTCATGCGATTGCCCTGCATGGGATCAAACCTAAAACCCAATGCTGTTCAAGGTCCGAACAGCATTGGCGGTTCCGGAAATGGCGCCCTTGCTCCGGAAAACGATACTCGGTATGTGATTGATATTGATATCGGTGGAACCTATACGGACGTTATTGTTTCCCATGGAGGTGCCGCTGCCTATTTTAAAACAGATACCACGCCCAGTGATCTGAGCCAATGTTTCGAAGACGCGCTCCTAAGAGGCGCCGTCAAAATGGGATTTTCAAATACCCGACTTTTTCTCCGGAAAATCCTCGTCATACGATTGTCCACAAGCCTGTCCACCAACACCCTCCTGGAGAGGAAAGGGGAGTGTGTGGGGTTGCTCCTGACCGAAGAGCGTAGCGCGGAATACCTGGACCGTTTTCACCCCCCTCGAAATGAACGGCATATCCTGTTTCCGGATATGGTCGAAGAAGTGGGAAAGCGGCTGTCGGATGAAAATATCAGGGAAAAAGCGTATTCACTCCTGACTCGGGGAATTACCACAATGGTCGTCTGCCTGGATGGATCCGCTGATTTTCCCAAAGGCGAAGACCGGGTAAAAACCGTTATCGGCCGATATTTCCCGAAACATTCCATCGGCTCGGTCCCGGTGCTTCTTTCAAACCAGGTGAGCAGAGACGAAGACTATTTCAAACGGATCAACACAGCCCTTCTGAATGCCTATATACACGCTGCACTTTCCGCCCAGGTTTCACGCATCGAAGATTTTTTAAGGGCTGAAGGGTTTGCGCATCCGCTGCTGATTGTTCACACTAATGGCGGAAGCGCCCGTTCAGCCAAAACTACCGCCATACAGACTTTAAGTTCGGGTGCCGCTGCCGGGATCTACGGCTCCCGGCGGCTCTCCTCTTTTTACCATAAATCCCATGTTGTGATTGCCGACGTGGGCGGAACCAGCACTGAAATAGGCCTCAATCAATATGACCGCATAGCTTACGCCATGCCCTCCCATGTGGGAGACCTTCCCTTGGATATCCATTCTCCGGTACACTCGACCCTGGGCATCGGCGGCGGTTCAATTGCCCGAATCAATAGGGAGGGCAACGTTCATTTCGGATTTGAAAACGCTGGCGCTTTTCCGGGTCCAGCCTGTTATAATCTGGGCGGAACGGAGCCGACCCTGACCGACGCCTATTTAATCTTAGGATACTTTGATGAAGACTATTTTCTGGGGGGGCAGAAACGGATCCACAAACATTGGGCGAGGCGGGTGGTCAAAAAAAAGATTGCCGATCCTCTGGGTATAACCATTGAAGAGGCCGCCTTACACATTAAGAATAAAGCGGTTGAAATCATCGGAGGTCGGATTCAAGGCGTGATATCTGATGAGGGTGAGAGCCCTTCGAAGTTTTCCCTTTTTGCGGTAGGCGGGGGGGGTGGTTGCATGGGATCCGATCTGATGGATCATGCGGGGTTGGCCGAGGTATGTGTTTTTCGCCAGGGGTCGGTTTTCGGCGCCTATGGTTCAAGCGGCATGGATATCATGCACCAATACAAAGAGCGGATGAATGTTGTCTGGGAAGAAAATGACGCCGCGTCCGCACAAATTGTAAGGGCTCTGAACAAAGCCATCCTGGCGCTTCAACGTCATGCGGAAAAAGATATGTCCGGAGAAGGTTTTTCGCCTCAGGAAATACGCTTTGAAACCGAATTGGAACTGAAATCCCTTTCCGGGGAAAAAAGCTATCATTTGATCTTGCCCTCACCTTTTTTGTGGCCCGAATCGGCTTTCTTTCCCCTTACCGGGGGTATGCCCGTCGAAAAGAAAATTCGTATTACCGGGGTGGTCCTGAACGCCATAGGGAACATCCCCCACGCGGAACCAACACCCGAGCCGGATGGCGGGCGCCGAAAAAACCTGAAGAAGGGGGTGAGGCGCGTCTATGCGGCACCTGGGACTTTAGAAGATGTTCCCGTTTATTCATGGGATGACTTTCCAGCATCCCGGCTTGTCACAGGCCCCGCATTGATCGAAAGCAGCGAAACCACCTTGTGGCTGCCGGAGGGAAAAACCATTTGGTTCGATGAATATGGCAGTGGCACTATCAAAAGGTTGTGAGTCCGCCATAATAAACCACATACTTTAAAAAGGACATGATGCAATCCAAACCGGAAAACAGCATTGATATGGATGTGGGGGGGACGTTCACGGATTGTTTTGTTCAATACAACGGCCGCATGGGCTACGCCAAATCACCCACCACCCACTATAATCTTTCAACCGGATTCATGCGGGCCATCGAAGGGGCCGCCCGCCAACTCGATATCGACCCGGCTTTGCTTCTCACCATGACGAAAATGGTTCGGTACTCCACGACGCTCGCCATGAACAAACTCATTGAACGGACCGGCCCAAACTTGGGGCTGGTGACCACCGAAGGATTCGAAGATTTCATTCACATCGGCAAAGGAGCTCAGTGGACGGACGGACTTTCAAAACAGGAGGTGCGCAACCTGGCCCAGGTGGCAAAGCCGATTCCTCTGGTCTCCAGAGATCGCATCATCGGGGTGAAAGAGCGGGTGAATCACAAGGGAGAAGTACTGAGAACGCTGGATGAATCGGATCTGATTCAAAAATTGCGGATTCTCACGGATCGGGGAGTCCGGGGGATTGTGGTCTGCCTTCTCTGGTCCCACGTTTATCCCAAACATGAAATACGCGTTCGGGAAATCATCGAAAAAGCTTATCCGGAATCCTGTCTTGGCTATATGCCCGTCTTTCTTTCCCATGAAATCCAACCCAAAAAAGGGGAATACCAGCGGGCCATGACGGCTATTTTAAATGGTTATCTCCACCGTTCCGTGACGGAAGACCTGAGGGGGATTCGAAATGAACTGAGGGAGAAGGGTTACCAGGGGCCCATGTTGATGGTGCACAACTCCGGGGGCATGGGCGAAGCCCTTAAAACGACCGCCGTTGACACCTTTAACGGCGGACAGGTTGCGGGCATTATGGGCAGCCTGGAGATCGCCAGGCATTACGGTTATGAAAATGTGGTCACCACGGATATGGGTGGCACCAGCTTTGACCTGGGCGTTATCTACGATGGCCGGGCGCATTTTCATGAAATAAATCCAATCATCGACCGTTGGATGGTAAATGTTAACATGGTGGAGTGCCAGAGCATCGGAGCCGGCGGCGGATCCGTGGGGTGGATAAACGAGGCGCTGGGAGGAAATCTTGAGGTCGGACCCGGGAGTGCCGGTTCAATGCCCGGACCGGCTTGCTATAATCTCGGCGGCAGCGAACCCACCGTGACCGATGCGGACGTGGTCCTGGGCTATATCAATCCTGATTTTTTTCACGGGGGACGAATTCAGCTGGACAAGGGCCTGGCACACAAAGCGGTTCGGGAAAAGATCGCCAGCCCCTTGGGCATGACGGTGGAAGAAGCGGCCTTTTGCATGAGAAAACTGGTGGACGAAAGCATGGGAAACGCCATCACCAAAGAGACCATGCTTCGGGGTCATGATCCCAGGAATTTTGTTTTGTTCAGTTTCGGCGGCGCAGGCCCAACCCATTGCTGTGGTTATGCCGGGGCCAGTCATATCCCTCGCCTGGTCACCTTTCCGTTATCACCGGTTTTCTCCGCCTTTTCCGGATCCCTCATGGATATTCGGCACATCCATGAGCTCTCCAGAACCCTCGTGGTGGTGCCGCCCGGACATCATAATCCGGTACTGGATCTACCGGATTATAACGCCGTCGTGAAAAAATTGTTGCAGGAAGCCCGAAGAAGCGGCAGAGCGGTAGGACTTGAACCGGAAAAGATGTCCTTTTTTCTGGAGCTGGACATGAAATATACCAAGCAACTGCACGTAAAGAGGACCCGCGCCCCCCGTCTGTATTTAAGAGATCATAAGGATGTGACCGATCTGTTAAAATTCTTCATAAACGAATACCGGAAAATTTTCGGCTCGGCAGGCATATATCCAGAAGGGGGCGTCTCCATTGAAAGCTTCATCCTCCATGCGGTTTACCCGCTTCAAAGACCTATCTTGAAAAAACTCAAAACCCATAAAGCCCCTCCGCCCCGCGAGGCAAAAAAAGGATCGCGGCAGGTTTTTTGGAAAGAAGAAACCGGATTTCAGAAGACCCCTGTTTATGACTACGGCATGCTTCGGTGCGGCAATGTGATCGAGGGCCCTGCCGTTGTGGAAGCCCATGACACCACCATTGTGATTCCCGAAGGCGTCAGGTTTTCAATCGACGCCCACATGAACAATATCATGGAACTCGGCTTCTAAGGAGACGGATGATGATTCTGGACATGACGTTCACCGAGCGGTTGAAGCCCGAACCCTTCACCCCCCATGAATTTGAGTGTATGGATGCCCTGGATCCCATCGATTTCGAGGTGGTTAAGGAAAAGCTCAACATGATTGTGGAGGAGGCCAAGGAGATATTTGTCAGGAGCGGCGTTTCGAGCATGCTCAGGTCCGGGGATGTGAGTGTGGGGCTTTACACGGCCAAAGGGGATATGGTGACGTCCGCTTGCGGATCTTATCTATATGCGGTTTGCGGCCAACCTCAGATTAAATATATCAACAGCCGATGGAAGGACAATCCCAATGTGGGGGTCAGACCGGGGGATATTTTCTATGCCAACGATGCCGTATACGGGGGCGTTCACAACCCGGACCAGTTTGCCTTTATCCCCATATTTCACAAAGACCGGCACATGGCCTGGGTCGCCGCCGCGTGCCATCAACCTGAAACGGGTGCCTGCGAACCGGGCGGCATGCCGGTCAGCTCAAAAACACGTCATGATGAAGGCATGAAGCTTTCTCCCATCAAGATTGGAGAGAATTTTCGTCTCAAGGAAGATCTTCTGCTCATGATGGCCAACATGGTGTCCCGGGCGCCCCATATGCAGATTATTGATCTGAGGGCCCGGGTCATGGCCTGCGACAGGGTGCGAATTCGAATCGAAGATCTGTCCAAGGAAAGAGGGTTTGATTTTCTGGTGGGCGTGTTTGCCAAAATCATTAAGGATACGTCTGATGCCGCCGGAAAAAGGATTTCAAGCTGGGTGGATGGCCGGTTCAGAAGCGTGGTTTTCACGGATCACATTGGAACCGATGAGGGGCTGGTTAAAGGATGCTGTACCCTGACGAAAAAGGGGGATCGCCTGACCCTGGATTTCACCGGGACTTCTCCTGAAACGCCGGGCCCCTACAATGCCTTCAAACACACCATGATTGCCCACAACGCCATGTATCTTTACGGTTTTCCGTTTCATGATCTGCCCCTTTCAGCGGGCATCTGGGACCCCATCGACACCATTGTCCCGAAAGGAACATGCCTGAACGCAAATCCGGAAGCCGCGGTGGCCAATTCGGTTATGATCTGCAGCCTGAGCATGTGCCTGATCCATCTCACCATGAGTAAAATCCTGTTTGCCTCCGGGTTCAGGGATATCGCCACCGCCCCCTTCGGGAACAACGGGGATGCCTATGTGATGGCGGGCCGCAACCAGTGGGGTGTCAATTTCAGCGAAATGCTGGCCTATCCCCTGAACTGCGAAGGGGGCGGGGCACGGCACGATGCCGATGGGGTGGATGCCTGGGGATTTCCCTGGGGTCCCTGGGGGCGGGGCCCGGATGTGGAAGCGGAAGAAGATGAAAAGCCGCATCTTCACTTGTTTCAAAAAGTTCTCAAGGATTCCTGCGGGCACGGGAAATATCGAGGCGGCGCCGGCATCACCGTAGCCTGGATGGTTCAGGGAACCGACAAGGCCGTGTACCAGTCCATTATCAAATCATCCCGGGTACAGGCCCTCCAATCCTTTTTCGGAGGTCACCCTCCCCCCACCCATCCCGGCATTCAGATCCGCCATTCCGATGCTTTAGCCCGAATGGCGGACGGCAAAAAGGATCTGCCCACGGATGTTTACGAGTTGATCAAAGAACGAACGATTCAGGGGGAATATGAGATCACCACCAATCTCAGGCCCGCCAGTGAATTTGCCGAAGGCGATATCTTTGTGGGGTGTTCCCATGGGGGCGTGGGCTATGGTGATGTATTGGAACGGGACCCACTAAACGTCATGAAAGATCTCAAGCAGGGCATCATTTCTAAATGGGTTGCACGAAACGTCTACCATGTGGTTTATGAACCGGAGACCCATGTGGTGGACATGGCCGCCACGGAGAAGGACCGGGAAAAAGAGCGAGAAATAAGAATCAAAAGGGGAAAGCCTTACCATCAATTCATGAAAGAGTGGTCGCAGCATAAGCCGGACGCTAAAATCCTGAAATATTACGGCCCATGGCCCGGTTCCGTTTCAGCAGAGCATGTTGCAGCCGATTCCGGCAAGGGGGATCAACAGGGTGAAAAATAACCAGGGATCATTTCCGCGTCTTCTTTTGGTGGAGGACGACGGATATTGCCGCTTCTTCCTCAGGGATATTCTGAGCCTTCCGGATATTGAGATCGAGACCGCGGGGCGGGACAGCAAGATTTTTGAGAAGGCGTCACAACATGATTTTGACGCCATTATGTTGAGTTTTCGAGGAATCATCCAAAACGATCTTTCCATTGTTCAAAGCCTGCATGAAGATAATCCGTACGCCCCCCTGATTGCCGTGGCTGAACGGATGGATGTGGATTTTGCCCTGGATGTCCTGAGGGCGGGGGCCTTCGATTATCTTGTCAGGCCTTTCCAGAATGCGGCAAGAGTAGAGAGCGCCTTAAAGAATGCTTTTTTGGAAAGCGACAACCTGAGAAAGGGCGCTGATCTGGCGGATACGAAGGTAGTGGATCATGGCATGGTGGGTAAAAGCCGGGTTGTGCTGGAGATACTAAAAAAATGCCGGCAGATCGCGCCCCTAAATGTGAATGTGCTCATCAGTGGAGAAAGCGGCACCGGCAAGGAATTAATCGCTCTCGCCGTTCATGCCGAAAGCCATCGAAAACAAGGTCCCTTCCTGGCGGTGAATTGCGGCGCCATACCGGATGGATTGATTGAAAGCATTTTTTTCGGCCATGAAAAAGGTGCCTTTACCGGTGCCGTTCAATCCCATGCGGGCATCATGGAGAAAGCGGACGGCGGAACCGTTTTCCTCGACGAGATCGGCGAGTTGAGTTCCAAAGGCCAGGTAACGCTGCTCCGGTTCATGGAAGATCGCGAGTTTATCAAGGTGGGGGGAGTGAAGACCCACACTTCTGACGTT
>JABGPV010000165.1 GCA_018644785.1 Deltaproteobacteria bacterium
CCCGAACGAACCCCCGACAACTTCCTGCATCCCAACGACCAACTCCTTCTGGGTGGCTGCCTCAAAGCCGATGACGGAGAACAACTCACTTTTTTGCGTCGAAAAAGACGAAAAACCTGTCTGTTTGACGCCCATGACAACCCCCTTGGCCCCGAGGCTCTGTTGCCCTTTATTCGGGGGATAGAACAGAATGAGTTTGAAACCCTTTACGGCATTGATCACGAAGCCCTGGTGCGGGGGGGGCGGGACATCCTGGCCCAGAAGGGTGAAGTGGGCCAGGCTCTTTTTTCAGCAGGGGCCGGCATCTCATCCCTCAGGGAAGTCCTGGGCGCCCTGGACGATGAAGCGGATCAACTCTTCAGGCCTCGGGCTTCCACCCGCCACATCAATCGGGCCCTTGCCGACTACAAAAAACTTCAAAAAGACATGCGTATGGCGACCCTCTCCGGACAAGAGTGGATGAACGTGGCGCAAAACCTTAGAAAGGCCGAAGCGGAACTGGTGACGGTTGAACAGAAAAGGAGAGAAACGGATGGTGAGCGGCGGCAGATGGAACGTTTGAAGCAGGCCCTTCCCCAACTGGCATTGCGCCGACAGTACCTCGATCGTCTGCAAAGCTTAGGCGAAGCCACCCCCCTTCCCAATGACTTTACCCAACGAAGAAAAAAAGCAACCCATGGCCTGCAGAAAGCCCATCAGACCCGAAACACCGCCCTGCACCGACTGTCGTCACTCAGGGAAAAGCAGGGGAGCGTATCATTTCATCCGGCCCTCCTGGATGTAGGCGAATGGATTGAAGCACTCTACCAGAAACTGGGCAGCCACCAGAAAGCCATGAAGGACCGTCCCCGGCTGGAAGGAATGCGCATCGCTTGCAAGCGCGAAGCCGCCGCGCTTCTCAGGCAGCTCCCCACGGACCTGCCCCTGGAGCAGTTAGAGCGTCTGCGGCCTTTTCTGGGGAAACGAAAGGCCATTCAAACCCTGTCCTCAAAATACGAAGTCCTGAAACAAAGCAAACAGCAGCACCGACAACAACGCCGCCGTCTGGATGCTGCACTTACGGAAATTGACCGTGATCTTGCGCAAACACCCCCCTCCCCCAGTACCGACGAACTTCTCCAGACCGTAAAACTGGCTCGAAAATCAGGGAATTTGGACAGCCAGCTGCTTGAAAACATGAGATTGCATGAAACCCGGGAAACACAACTCTTGGAAGAAGTGTCACAACTGGGGCTCTGGGCTGGAAATCTTAAAGAGGTCTGCAAACTCCCCCTCCCACTTAGAGAAACCATCCTTCGATTTGATGAAAATTTTCGAGCCTGCACAGAGAAGCGGCACGCGGCTGAAAAGGAGTGTGAAAACCTGGTGGAGGCTCGGGGACGAATCACAGGTGACATCAGGGAAATTGAGTATTCGGGTGAGGTCCCCACCGAAACGGAGCTGGAGCAGATTCGAAAGAGACGGGATGCTCAATGGCAGTTGCTGAGAAGGCATTGGCTGGAAGGGGAGAATATTACCCTTGAAAGCCGTTCATTTACTAAAAATGACGACCTGCCCGACATCTATGAAAACCATGTTAAAATGGCAGACGACCTGTCGGACCGGCTACGCCGGGAAGCAGACCGGGTCCATAAATTTGCCGCGCTCAAGGCGGATCGGGTTGCCAACCGGGAGGCAACAACAACCGTCCACGAGAGTCTGGAAAAGCGCAATGCTGACTCTGCCGCCATTTCCAGAAATTGGGACCTGCTCTGGCAGCCCTGCGGCATTGGGCCCCTTCCACCCAAAGAAATGCTGGATTGGTCCGACAAATTCGAAAAAACAAGGTTCGGCGCCATGGAGTTAAACAAGATTGAAGGGGAAATCAACACACAAAAAACCCAAAGAGAAAAACTGCGAAATGGGCTTCTGACGGCTTCAAAAAATCTTGAAAACACCCAAACATTCCGGGATGAAACCTTGGAACCGGTTCTCATATTCTGCGAAACCCTTCTTGAGAATCTCGACCAGGATAAGAAAGATCGACAGAAGCTTATGGACAAACAAAATGATCTTCTTGGCGATCTCAAAACGGCACGTCATCATGAGGAGACGGCACGGGAGGAATTGGCAAGCTGGGAGAAGCGCTGGCACGAATCCGCAGCACTTTTTATCAAAACCGAAGGGAGCGGTGGGAGGTTCCCCTTTCCCCCGGAAGAAGCAAACGACATCCTTGAAAGCCTGCGGGGTTGTTTTTTAAAACTCAAAGAGGCGGACGAACTGCACAAAAGGATAGCGGGCATTGACCGTGATGCCGGAGATTTTGAGGCGGCAGTTCAAGATCTTGCAAAAAAGGTGGCCCCGGACCTTGAAGGGGTTCAGCCGGAGCAGGCGGTCCTTCAGTTGCAGAACCTCTTGAAACAAAACCTGGCACAGAAGACCCTCCTTCAGAAATACACCCGGGAAATTGAAGAAACGGAGGACGACATCAACAGCGCCGAAGAAGCCATTCGCGCTGCAGAAACACAGATGGGGGACTTGAGACGCATCGCCGGATGCAAAGACTCAGATGATCTTGAAGAGGCGGAACGGATCGCCAGGGAACATCTGGATCTTAAAACCAAATGCAGCGAAACGGAAACCGCACTCTTGAACAGCGCCGAAGGCCTCAGTATTTCCCAACTGGAAAGCCAGGCAGCAATGCTGAATCCAGACGAATTACCGGGGAAAATTGATGCCTTGAACCGGGAGATTGAACAGAACCTTGAACCTGAAATCAGGCGCCTTTCCGAAACCCTGGGAGAAAAAAAAAGGGAACTGCAACAGATGGACGGCAGCGCAAAGGCCGCAGAGGCTGCCCTGTCCGCTCAGCAAACCCTGGCGGCCATTCGACGAATGAGCGATCATTTCATTCGACTCAAAGTGGCATCTAGCATATTGAAGCAGGAGATTGAACGGTTCAGGAGTGAGAACCAGGATCCGGTGCTGAAAATCGCATCGGGATATTTCCGGCAATTGACCTTAGGGTCCTTTGAGGCACTGCGAACGGATGAGGACGACAGGGGACAACCGGTGCTGGTGGGACTGCGGAATCAGAACCGCATGATCCGGGTGGAAGGCATGAGTTCCGGAACCCGGGATCAGCTCTATCTGGCCCTGCGGCTTGCATCCCTTGAAAAACGCCGGGAGACCGGCGAAACCATGCCTTTCATCGTGGACGACATTCTGGTAAACTTTGACGATGAGCGCGCCAGGGCCACCCTGGAAGCATTGGTAAGCCTGGCCTCGGAAACTCAGATCATTTTATTTACCCATCACAATCGGATTGCGGAGGAAGCCCGGAAAATGACGGGTAAAACGAACATAGAAGTGCATCACATTTGAGGAGGAAAAACCCATCTATTACACCAAAGAACGGTCGGGATTGACCAAGCGTATCGGTCTCGGTTTCATTCACATCTATTACGGGCAGGGGGTCGGCAAAACCACCCGTGCGGTGGGGCTGGCCATCAGGGCTGCGGGGATGGGGCTCAAGGTCAATTTCATTCAATTCATGAAATCGGGCACCTCAGGGGAAATTCTCATCTTTGCCAATATTCCCAATATTCGATACCAATGCCCGGGAAGGCACCCTTTTATTCTGTCCCGGGGCCCTGAAGCCATTCACCATAAACATACCGCCGAGGCATTAGGATACGCCATTAAGGCGGTAAAGGACGGGACCGAACTGCTGATCTGCGACGAGATCATGAATACCGTTATTTTTGAACTTCTGGAAAAAGAGCGGGTCATTGAACTGATGGAAATGTGTCGAGGCAAAACAGAGCTGGTCATGACCGGCGTCAGTGCGCCGAATGATCTCATTGAACTGGCGGATTATGTGACCGAACTCAGGCAAATCAAACACCCTTACTATTCGGGTGCCAAGGCGCGACCGGGCATTGAATTTTAGTGCCACAGAGATACTGCAACCCCCGGATGCCATTTCGAGGCGGTGAGTGATTGTTCACGGCATTCTCATAATATAGGATCATGGGGCACATGGCTTCATTTCAATTTTGACATTAATTTCTTGCTAGTTTTTTGTTCCTCGATTTTTTTTAAGTAGAGCATTATCTTATCCAGCTGATCCAGGCCCAATCCAATAATTTTTTCTTGCGTATCAATAATATATAAAAGGTTTACATCATTTATATGTTTATATATTTTATCTACATAGCCTAATGTCTTTTTGATGCTTTTTTTATTAGCGACAAGCCTTTTGTATATATGTGAATTCATATTATCTTGGTTATTGTATGTTTGACTCAACCAATGCGATAAATCACTGCTCCACAAAAAGGTTTTATAAATGTTAACAAATGACAAATATATTTCATAAGAATATTTGTTTTTGGTTTTCTTTAAGATATTGCGGCTTTTTTTATTGATGTAATTAATTTTGCTGATTTGCTTATTTAACAAAAAAATATCTTGAAGCAAATGAGACTTGGTTTCTTCATCATTTTTTTTATCGTCAGAAAATGCAGTATTGTACGGAGCCAAAAAAGCGAAAACAATCAAAACGATACTCACCATTTTTTTCATATTGAATGCGACCCCCATATTATTCAGTATCAGCAGCAGGCAAACGGATTTTCTGAACCGCCATAAGGCTGATCAAACTCAATCCCGCTCCCGCCAGAAAGGGGATCCGGTAATCAACCATCCAGAGGATCCCTCCCAGTGCCGGCAAAAACACCGCGGCAATATGGTTGATGGTAAACCCCACCGCCATGCTGGGCGCAATATCCTTCGGGTCACCGACCTTCTGGAAATAGGTCCGAATGGCGATGGCAAAATTAAAGAAAATATGGTCCAGGATGTAAAGAAAACAAACCAGGATCTTTGAATCAACGGCCGCATAGGCGAGAAAAATGAACAAGAGGCTGAAGTATTCCAGAGACAAGACCTTCCGTTCGCCAAAACGCACGATGCTCCTTCCCACCAAGGGGCTCAGGAAATAATTGATGGCGTTGTTGATGACAAAAAGTATCGTCACCTCCTGTACGGAAAAGTCGAACCTTCTGACCAGCAACAACACCGCAAAGGCCATGAAAATCTGCCGCCGGGCCCCGGCCATGAACGTCAGGAAATAAAAGAGCCAATACTTTTTACGAAAAATCATTTTTTTGTGCTGGGGAACGATATTCTTACTCGCAGGGTTCCGAGTGAACGCCCAGAACCCCACGGCCATCACCAATCCCCCGATGATCAGGTAGATCTCTTTGAACCCCAGAAAGCTCGAGATGAGAAAGATAAAAATACCGATGCCGATATTGGATGCCGCGGCAATGCTGCGCAGTCTTCCAAACACCAGAGGGCTGGTGTGTTTATCAAAATATTGAAGCGTCAGGGACTGGTTGGTGGTCTCATAATAGTGAAAACCGAAACTCATCACCACGGTGGTCACCATCAACCCGGCATAGGTAGGGAAAAGTCCCGTGAGCGCAAGACCTGTCCCCAGAAAAAGAATAGAAATGGCGGAAAGCCGATGCTCCCGGATCACCATCATAACGAAAACCACAAGGAGCGTCAGGAACCCGGGGATCTCGCGCACCGACTGGATCATGCCCACCTGTTCGCCTGTCAAGTTCACCTGTTCCACGGCAAAATTGTTAAACAGGGTCATCCAGGCCTGCAAGCCCACGGTGGAACTGATGGTCAGCACCATCAGGAACCGGTACATGGGGTTTTGTTTCATTTGAACCATATGCTTTGGGAGACTGAAAGCGACTTCAATAAGGCCCTAAAAGGCGTGTTGATCAGAGGCAACTCCGCCCCCCCTTGTAGCGAGGCGCGTAATAGGTATTGGTAAGGGAATCCGTGCGAATGGTCTTGCCGCTTCCCGGTGCATGAATGAATTTTCCGGCACCCACGTAAATACCCACATGGGAAACCCGATTTCTGCCGGTGATATCAAAAAAAACCAGGTCCCCTTCAGCCAGGGCTTTTGTGAAAGGGATTTGCCGATGCGATACTGCTCCTTTGAGGTACGCGGCAGGGTAATGCCATTCAGATGATAAACAGCCATAACCAACCCACTGCAGTCAAATCCTTTTTTCGCCGAGGTCCCTCCCCACCGATAGGGAAGACCGATAAACCTACGGGCCGTTTCTACTATCTCGTTTCTAAGCCCATTTTTTGCGGGTTCTTCTTTCTTGCGAAAAACCGCATGGGCGGTGGGAGGTACCACATAATAATCATCTATGACGCTGGCACGAATCAGATAGTTGGCTAGTCTGTGGGCCTCAACCCAGGAAGAAAAATCGCCGAAACGGACCTTGAACAAACCCCGCTTTGTACGAAAATAGTATGCCTCTATGCCATGCTTTTCCAGAGATTGGGTGAGGGTAACAGCATTGTCCAGGACCCGAAAAGCACCCGCCTGAACGGTGTAACCGGTCAAGGCGGGAATCGTTTCAACCGGGGTCGCTGTAAGAACCGGCTGTCTGGAAGCATTTGCACATCCCTGCCCCATGACCATGAAGGCAAACAGGAACAGGGTACCCAGCATCCTCGGATAATGTCTGTTCAACAAGAAGGGCATTAATAATTAAACCCACTATTGAAAAGGGAATTCTCCACCACTCGAATCCGGCGGTCGGCCGAAATCCTCTTCCCATGAGGGCGGCCCAACGGGAACCGGACGGTATTGCCATTGGGAGGGATCAAATTCTTCTCGAAGAGCCGCGCAGGATATGAAGGATACGGTTATCCCCAGAATGGAAAAGGCCACAACAGCAGTCTTTGCACTCTTCACCAAAATCCGCATGACATATTTTTTCTGTCCTCTCATGGGCGATTTATCCTCCTGTCCGACCTTGACTTGAAAGCGCGTATTATATACTCTTTTTGTACATTAGAGAGGGAATTGATACGTACCGAGCTAAAAACATCCGTCTTATAGCACATTCAAAGCCAAAAGCACCAGAGTCAAAACGTTTTTTCTGACATACAACAGGGAGGGGTTCATGAAAAAGCCGCAACTGATTGACCTGAGCATCAGCATTGAACCGGATCTTCCCAGCGACCCTCCCATGAGGGCTGCGGGTTGCGAAATGCGGAATATGAATTACTTTGATTAGTGCAACCGATTGTAACCTTTTTCTTGTTCAGGACTCTATAGATCCAGAACATTGACATATTCAGGGAGGAAAACCATGCCCATATTTGAATTCAAGTGTAAGAAATGCGGGGATCTTTACGAATCCCTCTGTTTTCGTTCAAACGGCGAGGACAAGTGCCCCTGTCCTACCTGCGGGGGGAATGAAAGCGAAAAACAATTATCCATTTTTTCATCCGCCGGATCCGGTTCGAGCCTGGATCTGGGAGGTGCTTCGGCTTCCGGTTCATGCGCGCCGAGCGGCGGTTTTTCGTGAGCCGGATGACCGATGCAGCCGTGTGCTGCACCTGCTCACCATATTAAGGAATACAGAATTATGGAAACCTCAAACGCTCAAAAAAAAGGGAAAGACATGAGTATCTGGATCATTTTAGGCGTCATTGCCGTGTGGATTCTGTTGCAGGCTTATATTCTGCCCAAAATGGGCATTTCCACATGAATGAGTAACAGTTGCCAGGTCGGCGACAAACAACCAAAAGTAATTGATATCATAGACAAAAAATAACATCTTTCAGGGCTGATGAAGTCATTCATGCCCCGGGCCATACACCCGGCCACTGAGCCTTTCATTTCGCTGAAGGGCGGGTCTTGTATACATCCAACCTGGTCCGCCTCCGAGCGCGCCATGATGAAAAAGCACCTCGAATGGCTCAAAAAAAAGGGAATGGCATATTCCGACAAAGACCATTTCTATCTCGCCTCGTGATCTTTCCCGGCTTAAGGGTTTTTTAAACGGATTGACGAATAGATCATTTAATGATATTGCCCTTCAAAACAAAATTGTGGCACTCTGAACGATTTCATACCATTTCATTTTTCGTGCCGCCCAAACGATCACTCAAAAACCCTAGACAGGAGAAAATCAATGGCAGACAAGAAAGCGGACCTGGCCGGTCCCGGCATTGGCGACTATAATGAAATCGAAAGTATTTTACCTGACGATTATTCCTCTTTGCTGAACCCCAGGGAAACGCAGCTGGCCACTTATGCTGCCAAGGACTACATCGAGGAAAACCTTTGCAGGGAATTGAATCTCATACGGGTCACCGTTCCCCTCATCGTGGATGTGGACAGTGGGGTGAATGATTACCTGGATCGGGACGGTTCCAGGACCCCCATCGGGTTTCATATCACCAACGATCACGACAAGAATCCCATTGATGCCCAGATTGTTCAGGCCGCGACCAAATGGAAACGGGTCGCCCTGAAACAGTTCGGCATGAAAACGGGCGAAGGTCTCATTACGGATATGCGCGCCATACGAAAGGATTATTTCCTGGATCACGATCACAGCGCCTATGTGGACCAATGGGACTGGGAACTGGCCATCACCGAAGAACAACGCAACCTGCAGCTTCTAAAACAGGTGGTTGAAAAGATATGGAAGGTCCTGAAAGGCGCAGAAAACCACGTGCAGGATCTTTTCCCCCAGCTCAAAACTGACAAGTACCCGGACATGCCGGATGAACTCACCTTTCTACACGCAGAAGATATCCTGGCCCGGTACCCGGACATGCCGCGCAAACAGCGCGAGACGGAAATCGTTAAAGAATATAAAGGGATCTTTATTTACGGCATCGGCTGGACCCTTGAAGATGGGTACCCCCACGAAATGCGGGCTGCGGATTACGATGACTGGGTCACGGAGACCACCTCCGAGGACGGCCGGCCCATGCACGGCTTGAACGGCGACATCCTGCTCTGGAACCCGATCACCCAACGCCGTCACGAACTGACCTCCATGGGGGTACGCGTAAACGCCGAGACACTGAAGCAACAGCTCGAAATCACCAACCAGATGGATTTTCTGGAAATGCCCTACCACCAGGCCGTGTTGAACAATGACATTCCGCTGAGCATCGGCGGCGGCATCGGGCAATCCCGAACCTTTATGTCGTTGCTCAAAAAAGCGCACTTGGGGGAAGTAAGTGCCTCAGTATGGCCCAAGATTCTCAAAACCATGTGTGCCAAGAAGAACATCCATGTGATTGAATAGACCCACATGGCCTTTGATTAACCTGCAAACAACCTTTCGGGGCTAAGGCGGATGGGTGGAAAACCGCCTCAGCCCCGGCGGTTAAATATCACCATCCCCCCCAGGATCAGCGCCATCCCCATCACATGATATGCGTGCAGCGTCTCTCCCAGGAAAAGGATGGCCATCGTGGAGGCAAATACCGGAATGAGATAGGTGAAAAGTCCGGCCCGATTGGCCCCGATCAGTTCAATGCCCCGGTTCCAGCAGAAATAAGCGACAATGGACGGGAAAATCGCCACGTACAAAATGCTCATGAGGGCAGCAAGGCTGATGGAAAAAGGCCCCACCACCACCAGTTCCCAAATGTAGAAAGGCAATAACATCAAGGCACCCCAGCCGAAGGTCAACACCAGCAAGCTCAGGGGGTGAATGGACGGGCGTTTTCTGAACAGGGCTGAATAAAGCGCATAAACGAACACGGCAATGAGCATCAAAACATCGCCTTCCACCAATTCCATGGTCAGCAGAATTCGCCATTGACCACGAACCACGATGAAACAGGCTCCCACCATGGAAACCATGACCCCCACCAATTGGATGGATGAAATTTTTTCTTTGAAAACGATCCACGATATCAGAATAATCATCGTTGGCATGGCGGTCTGCATCAGCGAAACATTGATAGCGGTGGTGGTGTGAGCCGCCGTGTACAACATTGAATTGAAACAGGAAACCCCTAAGAATGAGAGGACCAGCAACCATTGCCAGGAATCCATGGCTGTTTTCCAATCCCGTTTCACATGGCGGAAAGTGAAGGGGAGTAGAATGGCAAGCGCTGCAATCCACCGCCAGAAAGCCAGACTGACGGGAGGCACCACATCCACCACCCCGCGCGCCAGCACGGCATTCCCACCCCAGCAAAGTGGCGGGATCAACAGCAGAAAATAAGGCAACAGTCCAGACCTTGGTTCTGGTTTTTTTGACAATGGTTTTGACATGGGTCAGGTCATTCCTTCCGCATCTCTTTTTTCTCTACCATAGAAAAGATCCCCTGTCACTTGCCGTCAGGGTTTGCATTGATCTCTAAAAGTTGATATTGTATCTCAATCAACGTGATGGAAGGGGGAGAGACGCCGCTTGGAAAACCGAATCAAACTGGGTGTCAGCGCGTGTCTTCTGGGAGAGAACGTCCGTTACGATGGTGGACACAGACTGGATTGTTTCATTCGGGATACCCTGGGCGAATATGTGAATTTCGTCCCCGTATGCCCGGAGGTGGAATGCGGCATGCCGATCCCCCGGGAAGCCATACAGCTGGAGCGCGACCCTGAATCGCCGCGACTGGTCACCATAGGATCCCGGAAAGATATGACGAAACAAATGCTCGACTGGGCCACAGCCCGTGTTCGAGGACTTGAATCGGAAGGACTTTGCGGCTATATTTTTAAGAGCCGTTCCCCCTCCTGCGGCATAAGAGGGGTCAAGGTTCACAATGAAAAGGGCATGCCCGTAAAAAATGGGGCGGGGCTCTTTGCCCGTGCCTTTATGAAACACTTCCCCCTACTGCCCACGGAAGACGAAGACCGCCTTCACGATCCCGGGGTAAGGGAAAATTTCATCGAAAGCATCTTTGCCGTCAAACTCAGAAATCATGTTTGAGCCGTTGTAGGGTCACATATGGATCGATTGACCGGGAAAAAGGCATTATGAAAGAAAAAACATCAAATAAATACGAGGACAGGAAAATAGGGGAAAATATCAGAAGGGGCAAGGTTTCCATAAACTTCCTTCTTTGCGGGTTAATGGCACTCTGGTGGTTATCTGTTGCACCAGACGTTTCAGCCAAAACCTATGACTTTGATGAAGGGCTTGAGGCGGTTACAGCGGGTCTTATTTCTGGAAACAGGGGGATCTTGAAAAACAAAAAGATAGCCGTTTTCGGAATCATTGAAAGTAAGTCGGGGAAGAAGTGGGAGGTCTCTTCGCATATTGAAGACGGGATTGTGGACGCGCTCGTCAATCATGGATACCGGGTTATTGAGAGAAGAAGAATTCAGGATGTCATCCAGAAAGAGATTAAGAAATCTACGGATCTGTGGTTTGACCAGGCCCGGGTGGCCCAATTCGGAAAGCTTGTGGGAGCGGACTTTGTTGTGACGGGCAGATACGTTTTGTGGGGACAGGGCATGCTTAAGATCAGCATACGGGCCATCAATGTTGCTGACGGAGAGATTGTGGCAGCGGACAAAGTGAAGGTTCACACAGACCGGATAGCAAATTTACTGAAATCGGAAGAAAAGAAAAAACGCGTGAAAGGGGCTAAGGTCAGCCCTGAGAAACCGGTTAAGGTAAAGAGAATCGATGAACTCACCCACGAAAGTGGAAAACTGGGAGGGTATAAAGCGTTGATCATCGGGATTAACGATTATAAAGGCCTGAAGATTCCTGATCTTGAAACGGCCACAAACGATGCGACGGCTATGGCAGCGGTCCTCAAAGAGAAATACGGATTCCAGGTGAAGCTGCTTCTGGACCGTGAAGCGACTAAGGAAGCCATATACAGGGAATTGCGGCGTCTGAC
>JABGPV010000166.1 GCA_018644785.1 Deltaproteobacteria bacterium
TCCCGTAGTCGTGGCATGACGGCGCTCGGCAACCGCAGAGAATTAGCATGCATTCACACACTTGTCATCCGAGAAACATTGAATTTTCTATTTTGCTCATTGTCCAGCACCACTACATCTTGTGGTCGAGTCCTTTTCAGATTGTTAATTCAAAAGTCACGTTTTCCTATATTAGTCTTAACTTTCGACCCACCCCGGAATAATTCAAGGTTACATCTTCCAGTCCTAACCCCGCCGTTCACGTTCATCCCACCTCAAAGTGTTGCCCCTCTCTTACAAACTCCCGAAAAAACGCTTGAACAAATTACTCCCCACGCACTATCATGATTTTCTTTGAGATACCCATCATAGAAGGAGAACCATAAAATGAGACGTTCAAATATTCATGGTTTTTTGTTGGCGCTATTGCTCATGATGTTCAGTGTTTTCATCCTTGGCGGATGTGATAGCGGTGAAAAAGTAATAGATAAAGCCACTGGGAACCAAGATGTCAAGCTGTACCATAAAATGAAAAAAGATATCGGAAAGATTGCTGACCAGCAGTCTAAAAGGTACGATGACAGCCTGGATGAAAAGTAAGATGAAAAATCTGGTTGAACAACCATCAAAAGTCGAAGATCGAGAAGAACGTTTTGGGGAGATAGCCCAGAAGAAAGGGTACATCACCTGGCCCCAATTACTGGAGGCGCTAGAACTCCAAATTGAAGAGACTGTTGAAGGAAGGGTTCAGTTTATCGGAGAAATATTGTGCGATTTACAATTCATAACGAAATTGGAACTCCGGGACGTGCTTGAATCCATGGACAATGGTACAGCAGAAAATGAATAACGATAAAGCACGCTATTACTCATCGGCAAGCGGGTGTTTGGTAACTATTGTTGGTTTTATCCTGTTTTTTCACTGGCCTATTGGAACCATTGCTGGAATTGCCGTGATGTTCATCGGAAAACAAATGCTGTTCCGGGAACCCACAAATGGTTCTTTTAGAATGCGCAGACGGAAGAATAAGCTATAAACACGAAAAAAACATATGCCATATATCACCTGCACAAAAAAGAAGTCCCATAAAACCCATATCTCCGTGTGCGAACGATGCCAGGGAATGAAATAAATCAGTATGGGTTGAGGGTTTTGATAATGAGGGAGTTCTCAGGGTGCAAGATACATCCTTTCCCATGTACCGTTTTTTAAAACATAGCGCTCCCGATGGTGAATCCAGTCGAACCTTCCCTGCCAAAATTCCATTTTTTCAGGGACCAGACAGTACCCCCCCCAACCGACCGGACACGGGATGGGTTTCCCCTTGTACCGGCGTTTGATCCGATTCACTTTTTCCACCAGTTTTTCCCTTCCCGGGATGATACTGCTTTGCCGGACTGCGGATGAGGCAGCCTGATTTTCCCGCCTGCGGGCTTTCCAATCAGCATCTATCTCGCTCCGGGAGAGTTTTTGTACCTTGCCATCAATGCGGACTTGTCGTGGCGGTAAATGCCAGTAGAAAACCAAAACCGCCGACGGGTTAGCGGCCAGTTCCTTTCCTTTGTTGCTTTCATAATCTGTATAGAATGAAAACCCGCCGTGAACAAGCCCCTTAAAAAGAACGGACCTAGCGGCAGGCTTGTTTTCGGATGCTACGGTCGCTAAAGTGGCAATGTCAGGCCGAAGGAGATTTGACCAAGGTAAGACCGCCGCAAAGAGTCGTCTGATTATCCGGAGTCCGTTTGAAATCACTTTGCCTTTCGGAGACAGCCCTCCTTTACCCGTTTGGGCCTCCTTATACCAATTTAGGAATAATGTCACAGGGTTCGGCGTTTCAGAGTCATTTCTTTCCACATTGGCCTCATTGGAATGGTGACATTTATAGCGTTAGCGTAATTGCTTGAAACCTGTATTTTGTGGCTCTTATGCTGCGAGTCCGGTTGTGTTCCGAGTTTCAGTACTGTTCCGATTTCTCAGCCAGACCCAACAATGCCAGATCAATCATTGAATCAGTATCTTGTAGTGGATGATAATCCTTGGCCACCCTGATGCGCAAGCATTTTTTCAGCTGCCGAGGTCCAGTCCGACGGCAATTCCGGGGTCAGTATATCTATTTCTTGACTCAGGCACAAGAACAGACAACATCCGCGGGCATGCGCGAACGGGTCGCCCACCGGGCGATGTGCGTTTTGCGTCCCGCCTGGAACACTTCCCCGGCAGGAGGTTGAGATCCCGAAAGAAAACCAAAGAAGCGTGGTAATCTATATAATGTCCCCGGAATTCGGCAGGGAAGAGGGCCGGGATTGTATTGATCATGGAAAAGGATGGGGATGATAAGTATTGGATCAAGTTAAATGCGCTTGTCTCGATGTATGAGCTGCCCATTGATCTTTGGAAAACAGCGCCACCGGGCGGTTGATTAAAGCCGGTGTTGCTTTGAGGCGGTTAAATCCTTATAACGCGAGGCCAGTAATTATCTCAACCATAGAATTAGGTTGGGACAAACGAATTTTAATCCATACTGGCTCCGACAATCTTAATTTCCTCATCCGTGAGGTCATACAGCTTATAGACCAGTTTGTCTATCTGGCGGTCGGTCGCTTCTATTTGGCGTTCTGTCAGCGTTTGGGTTTGCGGGAGAGTGGAATTTGTAAGCTGCTTGTTTAAATCAAGTATCTGGTTGACGAGACAGCCCATTTTTTCGTGCAGAGCAACGTCGGTAGGGTCGTTGAAGTTGATGGTGCGGATTGGGAGTTGTTGAATGTAAATTATTTTCAGCCGATAGAAACCACCCTGAACTTTATCGCATATATGCGTAAGGAAAAACCTCATAGTTTTAGAATTGAGAACACCAAGTAGATACTTATCGCTACTTACGATCATCTGATTGTTATCGTTGCCATAATAACCTGATCCATCAAAAGCAAAGGCGGCAACCTCTGCACTTATGCCGGGCCATAATATTTTCGGTTTTTCAAATTCGGCATAATAATCGACAGTATCCTGAATTTCATGCCACTGATAAGATCCCGGCTTTCGGCCATGCCATTTTTCACCTTTCCAACCTTTTGGGCGTGGCATGAGCCGTTCCTTGAACTGTGACAGATACTTCTTGATGGCGACGTATTTCCCAATAGCAATGCCGCGCCTTGTGAATAGTACATACTTGTCACTGTATGGGGGTTTGTAACGTTTGATGTCTCGTCCGGCAAGAAATGGTTTTATGATTTCATCGCTTTTTGGGTCTTCGGCAACAAGTTTGTTCCGGGTCGCTTCGTCAATAACGAATGCTCTATTGAAGCCTGTCTTAATTCCATAATAAATTTTCCCATTAACATGCTCCCCCAATGGCACCCCTTTGTTTCTAAGTTTTTCCAGTAATCCCTGCTCCGCCTTGGGGACGAGGGACCAGTCGGATTTATCCAGGGAATCCCGGCGCACTTTGTAATGGTTTTTATGGACATGCGCCTGAAGGTCGGAGAAATCCAGAGACTTCATGATGGTCACTCTGAAATCAGGCGCGGGGGCGTTTTTCTGAAGGGTTATGATGCAGGGGTAGGTGGTGGCCCGCTGAAAGACCCGCAACGCTCCGAAATCAATGATTTCTTGGATGTGCCGCTCTTTCAGCCATAGACGAATGGGTTTCCCGTAATTGGCCCGAAGCCATTTGTTGGCAACGATATAGGAAAAAAATCCTTCCTCTTTCAAAAGAGAAAACCCTTTTTGGATGAAATAAATATAGAGATCGGCTACCCCGTTATACACTGAAAAATGCTTCTGAAGATAGGGTTTAGAATCCGATAGGCCCTCCTGACGGACATACGGTGGATTCCCGATCACCGCATCAAATCCGCCATTTTTCATAATATCAGAAAACTCATTCTCCCAGTCAAAAGCGTTGATCCGATACATTTCTTCATCATCGAAAAGATTTAACTGTCCATCATAGAAATCAGAGCCTATCAGGGAATTGCCGCATTTGATATTGTTCCCCAAATCAGGCAATGCACGTTGCTGAAAAAGAGAAAGCTGGCGTTGAATTGTCTCTTCGTCTTCGCCTTCCAAAACTTTGAGCAGAAGAGATAACTTTGTCACCTCCACGGTTTGGTGGTCGATATCGACTCCATAAATATTGTTCAGAAGGATTCTCTTTCGCTCGCCGGTCGTCAACCGCCAATCGTCACTTGATTTCTGATACAGACATGGATTCTTACCTTTCGCCCATTTGACCGGATCATCTTTTACATACTTCTCACGATGCCAATCCAAAAGATACTGGTAGGCACCGAGCAGAAAAGAGCCTGATCCAACATGCAGGGTCAAGTATCTTGAGTTTGCTGATGCCACCACGAGGCCCCGGC
The DNA here is from genome assembly GCA_018644785.1 of Deltaproteobacteria bacterium. The sequence goes on from JABGPV010000166.1 coordinate 4,342, forward strand.
TTCTTTCCTTCAACAAGTTTGCCGACAGTCTCTTTAACGATGTAATCAACTATGTAGGTAGGGGTGTAATAAACCCCTCCTGCCTTCCTCACCTCTGGCTTGAGTTCAATGACTGCACGGTGCCCTGGAGTAAGGCGAATGACTTTCCCGAGAAACTGTTCATAGACCTGTCCCAAAATATCTGATGGAAGGACGGAAAACTCATATGGGCTGTCTGGATAATAGAGATTTTTGAGAATATCCTTAAGGATCTTGTCATCCAGATTTAAATCAGGCGTGAGGGCGTCTATATCAGTAGAACGACCTTTTTCTGGGCGGAAATAAAAAAGACCGGAATTGTAACGTGCATCAGCCTCTCTAAAAAGTTGAAAAAGGCGTTTGTAAACCCTTTCGCCGTTCTGGAGTGCCATTAGCCTGCCGTAGTCTTCAACTCCACGATCTTCGCAGATCCGCAGAAAAATAATTCGGTCTATTGTTCGCTGGACTGAAAAGTTGACCTCTCTTTGAGAAAGCCCCTCATTCCGAAGGGCAATGTTGCGAGCAAGAAGCTCACGCCAACGCTCAATCTCTTCCAGAAAAGCGGTATCAACCTCAGCCGTTCCCTTCTTCTTTCGCTTTGACTCAACGTATTTATCAAAAGACCCTTTCAGGATGGATTCATGAGAAAAGATTCCGGCTATCTCATCCCATTTGTCTTTGTAATCCGAAAATTTAAGATACATGACTCGGGCATTTGAGGCTTTATCTGTTTTGACTGGCTTCACCCGGCAATCATAAACGGCAAATTCTTCAAAATCTGTGAGAATACTGAGAGGGAGCTTGGCGCTCCACGCATATCTTCGCAATTGGTAGGCCGGGTGAATATCCTCTTTGATATTGACGGATGGCTTTTTCGCTTCCAGGAAGAATTTACGAGTACCGCCGATGCGAAAACAATAATCAGGGGCTTTTGTGACACCACCTACCTTGATGGCATCTTCATGAATCACATCCTTGTAGGCTTCAGAGTAGCCGTTTTTGTTGGTGACATCCCAACCCAGTTCTTCCATTAATGGGTTGATGTATTCGAGGCGGACTTGGGTTTCGTTGTATTTTCCGCTTTTGTAGGAATCGAGATTGTATCTGAATCTGTCTGTCAGTTCGAGGATTCTGGCGGGTACAGGCATGGCTACCTCAATTATAGTTATCTGGCAGTGCAGGAATAGTGGATTAAATGTCTAAGGTCGTTTCATACGGATTTTATCGGCATATTTTTTTTGGGGCCGATAATAATACGTTCGAGCGATTGGCTCAAGCGTTTTCCCTGTGCTCCGCTGGAATCGTGGCCGCCTTCCCGAACATCAAGCGTACAAAAGATAGAAATCGAAACCGCTTTCTTGGATGAGTGTATTTAAAAAACGTATCCGGCAACACAGGGACCAAGCTGAAGTATTGCCGGAAAATGAAATCAACCAATGCGGGCGGGTAAAATATCAATCGGAGGGCTGTTATCCGTAGTTTCGCTAGGGCCTTTTTCTATAATAACAAGCGAATATGACCGCCGTATCGCCACGCATCAAAAATTGATTGGGTGCTTGGGAATAAATTTTCAGGTCCCTGCGACGGAAAGCTGCCAGAGGTATCCTTCTGTGGGATGAAAATTACTTGACGTAACAATAATATAGGTAGCTCCGCGTCGAGCTGAGGGTCAAAAACTGCCTATTTTTCCAATTCTTCCTTAACTGCAAACCCGATCTTTGCCAAGGTGTACGGCTTCTTTATGTATTTTCCCGCCCCAAACTCCTGGGCAAGGTCCATCTCTTTTTACCAAGTGCCTGTTTTAGTTGAAACTCATACTTTACTTAGTTATCGTCAAGGGCCAGATTGTCTGTTTCCAATCTAGCCGAAATCGATGTGAATTCCCTTGTTCCGGAACGTTTTCCCAATCGCGGCTTTCTTTTCTATGCTATAGAGCCTTCGGATTGGGTCTTCGGGTGTAAAGCTATCAGTTCTCCCCAAACCCTCAAGCTTCGGCATCCACGCAGGATTATTAGGCAATAAAGTTGCCTTTTTGACGCCGTTCTCAATGTAGAAACCGATGATTGCGTCGAGGTTCTCCCACTCATCCGTAATATTTGGTATCAGGGGGGTTCGGGGTGTAAGGTTAAAACCATCCGTTATCGATTTCCGTTGCAGAAAAGAGAAATTCTCCAGTATCCTCTCATTTCCAACCCCGCAATATTTCTTGTGCGTCCGGGAACTGATAAGCTTGATGTCGAAGTATATCTCCGTGATAAATGGAAGAACGAGTTCCTCGAATCCCGCAAGGTCAAACAAGCCGCATGTCTCCAGGAGGACATGAATCCCCTCCTCCCGAAATGACCGGCACAGCAAGGATATGAAGTCCATATGCAGGCACGGTTCCCCCCCCGACAAGGTAATGCCTCCACCGGATGCATCAAAAAACGGTTTGTACCGCCTCAGTTCGCCGACAATCTCATCCACGCGCAGCTCTTTCCCCGCCCGGCTCAATGCGTCCGACGGGCAGACATCCACGCATTGAAAACAGCAGCGGCAAGCATCGCGGTCTATAAAGCTACCACCAGAAAACGAGATCGCATTTCGCGGGCAAGCCGCAATACACGACTCACATCCGGTGCACTTGGTCTTTTCGTAATAGAGTTCGTTTGACGATTTCTTGGTTTCCGGGTTATGGCACCAGACGCAGTCCAGAGGACACCCCTTGAAGAACACAACGGACCGTATCCCCGGACCATCATCCAGCGAGTATCCCTTAATCTTTGTGACAAGCGGCGAGGTCGTTTTCTCGTTATACACCGATGTCATGATATTCAGGAATATATTGACACCGATTCAGGATTTCCTCCTGGAGATCCTTTTGCATCGTTGTATAATAACCCGTGTAACCCGACACACGGCAGATAAGGTTCGGGTAGTATTCAGGATTTGCTCTGGCATCAATCAGGGTATCCCTATCAGCCACAATAAATTGAACCTGCATTCCCCCCAGGTCGTCGAAGTACGCCTTCATCAAGTGAAACATTTCATCAACGTTTTTCTGAAAACCGGCTTCCGGCTTGAAGTTCAACCTGACGTTGAACGAATAGCAATTGTCGAGTGTTTTGCTGTCCAGATTGGCAATGTCAATCATATTCCCCATGATGTTGTCAGGGGAGGCCTCTGGATCCGGGGTCAGACCCGGAGTGAAGGGCTGATTCGCCAGACGCCCTGAAGGTGTGGCGCCGGCGACCCTTCCATACACAACATGATTGGCATTCGACCGAAAACCGGTCGTATAGCGTCCTCCTCTGTCGTTGTCTTTTGAATGGAAGAAATCCGCCACCATTCGTGTGACGCGATTCGCCATTTCCGCGGGGTCAACTTCGCCAGAACCAAACATCGGTCCAATTCTGATTTCATGCCAGAGCTTTCTATACTCAGGATTCTGGAAACTATTGTCCATCGCTTCTTTCAGGAAGGTAAAGGGATAGCTATTTCCCTCAAACACGAATCTATTGATCGCGGTGAGTGAATCAATGACGTCCGCCAGGGCGATTAGGGACGCTCCCGAAGTGTTGTATTTGGCGCCACCTTCCGTCATGCCCTTTCCGCTCTCAATGCACCCCTCCAGGAGAGCTGAGTATATGGGGGCCGGCATCAGTTTCCGTTGAATTTTCAATAGTTGCTTTGAGCCCAGCACCACCTGTTCGGCGATGAACTTGAATTGGGTTTCAAAGGCAGCGTAGAATTCATCAAAAGTTTTGAAATCTTCCAGCAAACCCGTCCGCGTTGTCCACTCTTTCAGCTCAGGCCAATGCGCGTCGGGATAATCCCCGTTGTTCATGGCCATGATCAACGGGACCATCAAGGTGAAATCTCCGTCTCCGGTAGCCGCAAAATGCTTCCCGGCGATAACAGGCTCAACACAGCCACACGGGACGTAGTCCCTCAGATCTTCAATGTCATATTCAGGATACGGGCTCCAGGCCTCTATAACCGTCTTATCGTTGAACATACCCGGGGTTCCCCACGTGAGAGCATTCACTTCACAGATCCGTTTGAGATAGACATCGCTGTTTACCCCCGGCATATACCGCGCTTCCATATCAGGGTCGTCCAGTGCCAGCATTTCCACCACCTTGAGGACGATATAGGTCATGTCGCATACGGCGTCTGCTCCCTTTGGCGTCACACCACCAACGACTGTTGAAGTCGTGGGAGGGGCCCCGGAGTTCTGCCACGAGGCAATCGTGGGAGCGGCTATCCAATGGCTGTTAATGCGCATGAAGAGGCAACCGACTAATTCGATCGCGTCTTTGATATAATGCTCGCGCTCTTCCTCCGTTTCCAGCCGCTCCATATCAGCATTGAAATAAGGCTGCAGAATTTGATCGAGCCTCCCTATGGCCAGGTCGTCATCCATGCTTTCGAGCCCAAGAGCAATATGCATGATCCATAGGGATTGAATAGCCTCATGAAGTGTTCCCGCAGGATGTTTCGGTACTCGCCGCAAAACCCGGAACAGTTTGAGCAGCTCCTGTCTTCGCTGAGGGTCCTGCTCGATTTTGGCTTGTTGCTCGACTTCCCGGGCCAGGTTGTTTGCATAGGCTAAGACGCCGTCAATGCCTGTCAGCATGGCTTTCAAGGTACTTTTCTTTTTCAGGTCGTCGCTTGCAGTCCTTTCCCGCAGTTCGCCCTCAATTTCCGTCACTATGCCCAGCAAACCGACCCTTACCGCTTTCTCAAACCCGGGACACCCCGGGTTCAACGAGATCGGGCCCCAGAGATTGAGGCAGAACAGCCGATCGTATAATTGAGCAGGCAATTGAGCAAGAAATGGCTTGTCTTCATATTCACTTTTCCACATTGCGCGTATGTTGCGTCTCGCCCAGAAAGGGAAAACTTTTTTGTGAAGCGTGTTTCTGGTCTCCTCGGTGATTTCATAGCGATCGAGCACGCGTATAGGGACTGTTTTGAGCTCACTCCAAATCGACCATCCGATAGTGTACGGCTGTGTTATCGTGCCGGAAATAGGATTGGGCGTGTAGGTCCCGGCCAGCAAATCGTTCTCACGAAGAATTGGTTTCTTCCTTCTCATAAGATAATTGAACGCGGACGCCGTCCGAAGTACCGGTTCCCATGGTTCCCCGCTTTTCTGGGTTTCAAAACCGTTTTCAATGTAGAAATCCGTAATCAGTTCAGGTTGTTCACAAGTGACCTCACCTCTCCCTTTTACGGCTTGACGATCATTCAGGAATTGTTTCAACCTGTCAAAATTGTCCAGGGTGTATTGGGAGAGGTATGGTTCAGGCAGCCACATAACACCGGGATCGACCGCTTCCGCCTTCAGCCTCGCCGCAATTCTGTCCTGACGAACAGTTCTCCCTTCCGAGCCCACACCTTCTGCTTCTTTCTCTGCCTCTTCCTGATTCTCTTTGATCTGTTGTTCCGCTTTTTGCTTGACATCATCATAGGTCAAGATGGATACCAAATATCCGAAGTAGCCATATAGAGCGAGATTCCTCTCCACCCGGATGAAACTTTTGAGCTGCAGCATGCATATGTCATCATCGCTTCCGGTAAATGATTGCTTTAGGACATCTTTGGTGAGAAAAACGACAATAGCGTCTGCGTCCAAGGGTATTTCATCAAGCACCTCCAGTCTGCCTTTTTCAATCCGCAGAGCCTTTTGGATATTGCTCTTGTCAGAGGTTTTGAACCCGATTAGGGCGTTTATCCAGCCCTGAGTACCCTTTAGTTCTGAAGGATCACTATTGAAGTGGTCAGCCATTTCTTCGAGATAATCGCTGAGCAGCTTCTCAGGATCAGGATCCTCCCCCGCGTCCCATGGACCGTCCCGGCCCCGATCATCATTGGCCAACCCAAACAACGGCTGGTTTACCCCCAAAGCCGCCACGATTGCCACTGAAAATTTGCAGAACTCGCGACGCGTAAATCCCCTTGGAACCTCATTGGGGTTGATTTCCCGTTCCGACATCTATGATTCCTCCTTATTTCCAATCCCGCCCCGCGGGCCAAATTTCAAATTTCGGCATCCTGAGTCAAACGAAAAATAGATATGGTCAAAGTTTTATCTTTTCCAAATCGTAAATATCCCGCCTGGATTCATTCCGCGGTGAGGAATAATAGTGGTATACCTTTTGCTTCTCTGTCCAATCCATGGTTTTGTAACTCGAAAGAGGTTTTCCGTTTTCATCTGATTGAAAATCAACATATTCTCCCCCTGTAGGTCCGTTAACAGGATTTTCGTACCATACAAATGTGTAAATTGCATTCAATTCAAACTGGTCATCCGAGACGCCATACCACCACTTCCATGTCTTCAGGAGGCCATTCCCGTCATAAATATACATTTCTTTCCATAGTTTTGCACCTGTGTCATCTTCTGTCATGACAACAGATTCAAGGTATCCCTCAGTCGTCTTTTCAGTTTCAAAATGATACGTCTGATCATACGTCCCGTCTCCGTTGGAATCCACATCAAGGCTTTTCGGATATCCGTCGGGATCAAACGTACCTTTTTCCTGATATGTCAATTCACCGCCATCGTACTCCCTGTAATACTCCCGATAAACAATTCCACGGCACCCTCTTAACACATTGTCCTGAACTACAGATCTAACCTTCTCTTCATATACTTTCATACCGGTTAAATCGTACGAAACAGCCGTCTGAGTGACAAAAATTCCGTATTCACCCCACTTATCCGAATATTCATAAGATTTCGCGGCATCCGGATTGTCAGCAGGGTCATCTCTGTATTGAATATAAGAATTTATCAAATAAAGACTTTTGTCATATGTATAATCATAAGCATCAACAAAAATTCCTTTGCCATCATACCCTATTCGCCGCACGGGGAAACCGTCACCGTCAAGGGTCTGGTCGGCTGTTAAAAGGACATTTCCAAGATCGTCTTTACAAATCGCTTTTGTCCAATACAAATGAGCGTTGTCACCATATTCATAGGTACAGGTCCCTTCAATATTGGCTGATTCCTGCAGCGAAGCCACACGGGTCCCCGGTACAGGATCCCATTCTGATCGGTCGAAAACGTACCTGCGGGATTTCCTGTGACTCGTGGGTACGGTTTGGTTCATGGTCGATGATCCAAAGTCCTCGAACACCCGGGAGAGGGGCCTCAGATCGTAGACTGAATTGACACTATTATTATCATCGCTGCATGAAAAAATCAGGGGCAAGAGAAATGCGAGAAGGACCCATAAGATACGTGTCACGTTTTTCATGAAATGCCTCCATAAAGGCGAGGGGTGGGTGAGTGAGGTGATGAGACTTTGCTTTTTTAAAGGTCGACTA
>JABGPV010000167.1 GCA_018644785.1 Deltaproteobacteria bacterium
GTCCGTGTTCTGGTTGATGGCCTCAAGGGTTTCCCGTCCCAGGATTTCCAGAGCACTGGGGATGATGCCGCTGTGCATGATCTGGTTGATGGCCTTGCCCACGTCTTCCAGGTTGTCAAAGGTGGCGAGTGCCGTACTTGTTTTTGTGGGCCTGGGATTGATTTTGAAGGTGATTTCGGTGACGATGCCCAGGGTTCCTTCAGATCCCACGAAAAGCCTCGTCAAATCGTAGCCGGATACGCTTTTCATGGCTTTGGAACCGGTTCTCATGATCCGTCCGTCCGGCAGGACCACCTGAAGGCCCAGCACATAGTCCCGGGTGGTACCGTATTTGGCCCCTTTGAGCCCCCCCGCATTGGTGGCCACGTTCCCTCCGAGGGTACTCACCTTGCCGCTGGCGGGATCGGGTGGAAAGAAAAATCCTTCGGGGGCAAGGGCTTTTTCAAGATCTGCATAAATCACGCCCGGCTGTACTATCGCCAGGCGGTCCTCGATGCTTATTTTCAGAATTTTGTTCATGCGGGAGAGATCCAGAACCATGCCGCTTCTGATGGGGACCGCCATGCCGGAGAGGCCCGTTCCGGCCCCACGGGGCGTGACGGGAATTTTCTCCCGGTTGGCCAGTTTCATGATGTCGGCGATCTGCTCCGCGGTTTCCGCAAACACGGCGCAAAGGGGCCGGTGGCTGTGTTCGGATGCATCACAGGAATATGACACAAGATCAATGATGTTGCGGGTGAAATTGTCCTTTCCCACAATATCCACAATGGCCTGTTCTAATTTTTCATCCATGGTTATCCTCGTCTCCGATTCAAGTCTTTTCTTCAGGGTTCTTATCATGGGCTCCATGGGCCGGGGAAACCGCATTCATGGAGATCACCACCGGCGCCAGAATCATATGCAGCAGCCGGCTGAAGGGAATATAGGCAATAAATGCAGCTGTCAGTGCCGCATGAATATACCACATAAAACTAAACACCTCAGGGATTCCCCGTGATGGTGAAAACCACAGGCTGATGGCATAACCTGCAAAACTCCAGGCGGCGTTCGCAGGATATCCGGTCATGACGATTCTCAGACCCTCCAGCAGAAAACCGATGATGACGATGCCGCCGATGAGGGCCAGTGCGATCCGGTCCTGAGGAGGTGTTCCTGTGGCTCGGTTCCGTTCTTGAAGGGCACCCCGTATCCAGGCAATGATAACGCCTGCGAGAATCATTATCCCGGTGAGATCATAGAGAAAAGCGGTCAGGGGATAGTTTTTGTTGATCATATCCCAAATGAAAGGGTTATCGGGCGCCCAAAGGGATCCCAATAACGCCACAAGCCCCCAGGAAAATCGAATCACAAAGGGGTAGAAAATTAGCCCGTGGATGAACCATCGTCCCGGAGAACGCCGATACAGGCGCCTTTGCAGAAACGCATCCCAGAAAAGGGATTGCAGGATCTTGAATGCCTTAGGTGAAAAAATGATGCGGAGTGAGTCAAAGAGGGCTTGCAGCAGTTTAAGCATGGGGTGTGTGCTGGTTATGTGGCCCATGGTCCCGGTTAAGAGGACTGAAACAAAGAGGACCATGCCGAATAGGAAAACCATAAGTCCCATGGTCGATATGGATTTAAGGGTAAAGGTCAGTGTAAATGTAGCCGTGTGGCAGGGCATGCACACGATACTTTTGGCCGGCAGGATCATGGATGCGGCCCCAAGATCATTTCCCGCAAAATGACAGCGTTTGCAGGAGTCTTCTCCATCGATCTTCATTTGATGGAGGGTGGAAAGATCTCTGATCTTGCCCGGTTTAAAAAGGAGCGGAGCCTTTTCAGTATCCCGGAAAGGGGTTATTCCCCGAAGGTGGCACGCCTGGCAAGCGACCCCCACGTGGGCATCATGGGTCACCTCTTCGTCGTGGGGCGGATGGCATTTCAGGCAGTCCACAGCCGGCTGCCGGTTGTGGCCGAAAGCGGCGGCGTCCTCATGGCAGGCGGTGCAGGCCATTTTCGCATGGGGCGTGGTGGCGTAGGTTTTATCATCCATTAACGGGGTCTTTTTCCCCGTTTTGATCTGTGCTTCGGTGCCGTTGTTGCCATGGCAGTGGAGGCAGAAGGCCTGGGATTGTTTGATATCCTCAGGATCTTTTTGGCCGCGGGCCTGGTGACAGTTTATGCAGGCGGCAGACTCTTCTGAAAACAGGGCATCTGAAAAAGGGGGCAGAGCCGATGCCGGCTTGTGGCAGGCGCCGCACTGTTCCCGGGGCGGTTTGTCGGGGTTGTATTTTTCGGATCGATTATCCACCAACCGAGGTTGCGTGTGGGGGTTGTGGCATTTCAGGCAGTAACGGTAATCATTGGCATTACCGACCTTACGAGAACCGTGAAGGCCCTTATCAAGATCTTCCATGACCCCGTCGTGGCAGTCCAGGCACTGGTCCGATTTAAAAAAGTCCTTTTCATGTTTACTTACATTGGCGGGTTTCGGATGAAACTGCTGTTCCGTCACATTCCCGTGACAGTCCAGGCAGGCGGTCTGGCCGTGGGCCGACACATGAAACCTGGCCGGGTCCAGAAGCCAGGAGGCCTGGGCGCAATCGGAGGAAAAAATAAAGAGGAGCAAGGCCGGAAGGAGGCAGGCAGCTCTTTTCATGGGTTATCAACCAATCCTTCCCACCACGTAAGGCCCCTCGGGGACCACCACTGTTTCGGGAAGGGTGTGTAATAATTCATCAACGGTCTGCTGAAGATTTTCGATTTTCAGGGCCCCCATTTTTTCAACATCCTGGGGGGGAATTCCGGAAGAATAAACATAGATTTTACCCGCATGGTCCGCCACCTGAAGGATGTTCTGAGCGCACCATTGGTCAATGACAAAATCTTTCGGATCACTGTATTTGTCTGAAAATGTCTGGAAATCGCAGGTGGATCGCATGATGTCGCAGAATTCAGGGTTTCCCATGCCTTCCCGGCATTCGCAGGCCACCACAATGGTGCCGCCCGGTTTTAATATGGCCTGGGCGCAGATGAGGGCTTTACTGATCTGGTAAAAAGTGGCATCCAGGGGAAATCCCCCGCCGGAGGTCACCACCATGTCCATCCGGTTTTCCACCGGGATCAGGGCGTGTTCCGCGACCGTTTGGCATCCCGCCAGATGAGCGTCGTTGTAATCACCGGCAAATACACCGGCAATCTCCCTTTCCTTGTTGATGACCACGTTCAAAATGAAATGGGGCCGGGCCAGTTCAGCCACGCGGATGCCGTACTCGTGAAAAGGATTGCCTTCAAGAAGGCAGTTGGTCACGCTGGGATGGTCGATCATTTCGTAGGAGTGCATGAATTTCATGGTCTCGAAACTGGAAATGCCCGGGAGTATGGCCTTGCGCCCACCCGAGTAGCCGGCATAGAAGTGGGGTTCAATGAGACCGGTGAGAATTTTCAAATCCGCATCCAGGTAAGTTGTGTTGATCTCGATGGGTGCCCCTTCGATCTCGTCAATTTTCCGATAGGTTTCGGATTTCCGGCAGTAATGGTTCTCGATGGGGTAGCGATCCATGATGTCTCGTCCCACCAGGTTTTCCAATTCTTTTCCCAGGTTGGGACGATGCATGCCCGTGGCGATGAGAATGGTGATGTCTTGCGCCTCGATGCCGTTTTGCTCCAGGGTGCGAAGCAAGGGGGGCAGAATAATTTTATTGGGTACCGGACGGGTGAAATCGGAAATGACCACGCAGGCGGTTTTTTTGCCACGGGCCAGTTCCGAAAGGGGGCTGCTTTTGATGGGATTCAGAAGGGCGGCGGATATGGCCTGCTCTGGATTGGGGAGCCCATTAAAGGGTTTTACTTCCAAGGATGGAATCGATAAAGGCAATTTCAGTTCCACAGTCTTTTCACCGTACAGCAGTTTCGCAATCTGATCAGCCATTCTAATACTCCTTTCCCGGTATTTTTGCGCCCACCATAACAAAAAGCCGTATATGGGGCAAGCCTTAAACCCTCCATTTCCATGTTATTCCCCTTGACACCCCTCGGTACTATTCAGTACAGAGAGAGGCATATTTATTTCATTATGCGAGGTCACCCATGGATATCACAGAGCCTACGATAAATTCGGAAGGAATCCTCAAACTCGAGGACGACAACTTCAACCCGGATCATGTGTGCATCGTCACCGGGGCCGGCATGGGAATCGGCAGGGCAACCGCCGTTGCGGCCGCTGCCAACGGTCTTTCGGTGGTGGGTCTGGATATCAATGAAGCGGAAGGCGTCAAGACCGAATCCATGGTGCAGGGTCTGGGTGGCCGAATGCGGTTTGTCAAAACGGATTTGACGCGGGATGAAGATTTGATCCGCGCTGTTGATGCGGCTACAGAGATGGGTGCCATCAAATATCTGGTCAACATCGCCGGCATCCAGCACATTGATGCAGTTGAAAACTTCCCCATGGAAAAATATGATCTCATGCAGCGCATCATGCTGCGCGCCCCCTTTTTCCTGTCCCAATTGACCATTCCCCATATGCGTAAAACCAGCGACGGCACAGGTGGTGTGGGCAATATGGCCTCTATTCACGGCCATATCTGTACGCTCAATAAATCCGTTTACAACATTATGAAATTTGGCCTTCGGGCCTTGAGCCAGTCCATCTCTGCCGAGGGAGATGGAAAAATCCGCTCTTTTACCGTTAGCACAGGGTTTGTAAAAACGGCTCTGGCCTTAAACCAGATTCCCGCCCAGGCCCAGCAGCGCGGCATCACCCCGGAAGAGGTGGTTCGGGATGTGATGATGGGGGATAGCCGCATTAAGGAGATGATGACGCCCATTGAAGTGGCCAATCTGTTTTTGTTCGGGTTTTCCCGCTTTGGAAAATACCTGGTGGGGGGTGATCTGTTGTTTGACGGGGGCATGGTGCTCACTTATGCTGAGAAGAAGAAAACATCCCCTTAAAAAAAAGAAATAAAGAACCGTAAACGACTAAATATTTCTTTCCTTGACACAAAATACCATTTGTATGAAGATGGCGGTATTTTTTGTTCCCAATAGGCCGAATTCAATACATTGTCCTGCATCGGAAACCTGAAAATAGATAACTGAGTCGAAAGTTTTAGCCAAGAGAAAGGGGGTGAGCATCAGCGGATCAGGTCGGGAATTTTCTTGAGGTTCAGTTTGGGTTAATCTCACTTTATTATGGAGGATAAGGATGAAAAAGTTTAAATTGTTAGTGATTTTGGGCATTATGACGATGGTTCTCACTATCGGATCCAACGCTTTCGCGAAAAAGATCCGGTGGAAAATGGTCACCACATGGCCGGAATCCATTAACCTGTGGTACGGCGAAAAAGAGATGATTAAATATGTCAAGGAAATGACCGGCGGTGAGTTTGTCATCAAGTGGTTTCCCGCCGGCGCCCTGATGAAATCCTTTGAGGTCTTTGACGCCTGTGGCAAGGGCGCGGTGGAGATGGCCGGGGACTGGCCGAGCTACTGGGCCAGCAAGGATCCCGCCTTTGACTTCATCGGGAGCTTTCCATTCGGCTTTACCAATATGGATTATGTTACCTGGATGTACAATTTCGGGGGGTTGGAACTGATGCAGAAGCTTTGGGGGAAGTACGACATGACCTATTTCTCCCTGGGCGCCACCCCCATGGAATCCGGCTTTCGCACCAGTGAAAAAACCGGCCCCATCAAATCCATTGCAGACTATAAAGGCCTGAAACTGAGAACCCCTTCCAGGGCCACCATCTGGATTCTGAAACAGATTGGCGCTTCTCCCATCAAAATGCCGGGCGGCGAAATCTACCTGGCGGTTCAGACCGGCAAGCTGGACGGCGCCGAGTTCAGCAGCCCCGGAATCGACTGGACCATGGGTTTTGCGGAAATCACCAAGTACTGGAGTGTCCCCTGCTGGTTTCAGCCCTCAAGTCAGGTGGGCACCATGGTCAACCTGAAAGCGTATAATACGCTCTCCAAGGAATACAAGGCCATTTTGCGGTATGGGTGCATGGCGGCATCTCTCAAGGCCATTGCCTTCTACGAGGGGGAGTCGGCCCGGGCCGTTCAGAAATTCAAGGACAAGGGGACCGAGATTTACCCTCTGCCCAAGGAAGATATAGCGAAACTGGAGAAGCTGGCGGGTCAATACTGCATCATGAAAGCCAAAGAATCCAAGGCCTATGCCGAGGTGCTGAAATCCCAGATGGATTACCTCAAACAGTATAAGGAATGGCGGACCATGAGCGGTGATTTCGGTTTCGGTCGAACCCCCGCCTATGTGGATAGCGTTCTGGCTGAACTGAAAAAGATGGGATACTAGCCTAGAAAAAAAAGGCCTTTGACCCCTTGGTCAAGGGCCTTTTTCATGTTAAAGACCACTCCCAAGCATCTTCTTATGACGAGAAAGGGCTCCCAATGCAGCTTGCGACTTTCACCAAAGGCCTGGACAATGTGAGCGAATGGTCCGGCAGGATTTTCATGTGGCTGATCATCCCCCTGACCCTTGTTGTGGTCTATGAGGTCATTTCCACCAAAGCCTTCAATGCACCACACATTTGGGCGCCTGAGGTTACGGCTTATCTTTACGGCCCCTATTTCATGCTGGTGGCCGCCTATACCCTGCTTTACAATGCCCATGTGCGCATCGACATCATCTACCAGAAATTTTCCCCCCGAACCCGGGGTATCCTGGATTGTTTTACCTACCTGGTATTTTTTTTCCCTTTCTGCATCATTATTCTTCAGCAGGGCTATCTTTACACGGCAACCTCCTGGGCTATGAATGAGACCAGCGGATCCGCGGAACTTCCCATTGTTCCCCAGATCAAGATGGTCATTCCCATCACCGCCGCCTTGCTCCTGATTCAGGGACTCTCAAATATCCTCAAGGGTTTCACCCAGGCCATAACCGGGAGGGAGCTATGAGCGCGGAATTTATTGCCATCGGTATGTTTGTGGGTCTTCTGATAGGCCTTTTTCTGGGGCATCCCCTGGCATTTGTTTTGGGGGGGCTGGCCGTCATATTCGGGTATCTGGGATGGGGGCCGAGCTGTTTTTACATGTTCATCAACCAGACCTTCGGCGTCATGGACAATTACATTCTGGTGGCCATTCCTTTGTTTATCTTTATGGCCCAGCTGCTGGATCAGTCAGGCGTGGCGGAAAGCCTGTTCAGCACCATGCGCTACCTGTTCGGTCCCATTCGAGGGGGAATCGCCGTGGCCGTGGTGGTGGTGTCCACCCTGTTCGGGGCTTGTACGGGCATTATCGGTGCCTCGGTGGTGACCATGGGTCTTTTGGCCATGCCGGTGCTCTTGAAATACGGGTATAACAAGAGGCTCAGCTCAGGCTGCATCTGTGCAGGCGGGACCCTGGGCATTCTGATTCCCCCCAGCATCATGTTGGTGGTCATGGCGGACCAGGGAAGTGTATCGGTGGGGAAACTCTTTGCCGGCGCCGTAATCCCCGGGCTGATTCTCTCCACTCTCTATATTCTGTACATTCTGATCCGTTGCTATTTCAAACCACAGGACGGCCCGGCCATTTCAAAGGAAGAGCTGGCAGCCGTCAGCAAGGGCGAAATCGCTTTGATGGTCACCAAATCGTTGATCCCTCCCATGATCCTGATCATGGGCGTGCTGGGGTCTATTTTCATGGGCGTGGCCACCCCCACGGAAGCGGCGGGCGTCGGGGCCATACTCGCTTTCATCATGACGCTGGCCTATGGAAAATTCACCTGGAAAGGGCTTATTACCGCCGTGGTCAATACGGCCCGGACCACCTCCATGGTGGTGCTGATTCTGGCCACGGCTAGTTGTTTTTCCAGTGTGTTCATGGGTTCCGGAGGCGGGGACGTGGTGCAGGAATTGATACTGGAAAGCGGCTTTGGAAAATGGGGTATGTTTATCATCATGATGGTAATCCTTTTTTTCCTGGGCATGTTTATCGACTGGATCGGCATTATTTTGATCTGTTTTCCCCTGTTCCTCCCCATTGCCGCGGATCTGGGCTTTGATAAAGTGTGGTTTATCGTGATCATGGCGGTGATGCTCCAGGACTCCTTCCTGACGCCCCCATTCGGGTATGCGCTCTTCTATCTCAAGGGGGTGGCGCCCCCGGAAGTGAGCACGGCGGATGTGTACTGGGGGGCTTTTCCCTTCTGGCGGTTGATGGAGTTGGGTCTCATCATCTGCGTGGTCTGGCCCGAAAGCATCACCTGGCTGCCGTCTTTGCTGATCAAGTGACGGATTTAGGATATGGGAGGCTGGTTTAAATGCTGAAGCCCGGCAAAACCTATGACGAGATCTATGGTTCATTTAAATGGGTAATCCCGGATTTTTTCAATATGGGTGTGGATGTCTGCGACAAGTGGGCGCACCAGCGATACCGCCTGGCCCTCATCTACGAAGATGAAAAGGGGCAGGTCGAAAAGTATACATTCTGGGATCTGAAAAGACTGTCAAACGGTTTGGCCAACGGGCTCAAAGCGAACGGTATTGAACCGGGGGATCGCGTGGGGATCTTATTGCCTCAGTCTCCCGAGGCCGGTATTACCCATATCGCCGTCTATAAAATGGGGGCGGTGGTGATGCCCTTGTTTACCCTTTTCGGGCCCGAAGCCCTGGAATACAGGCTGAACAACAGCCAGGCCGCTGCTGTTGTTACGGATGAGGCAAATCTCCACAAAATATTGGAAATCCGGGACAATCTGACCTATCTCAGGACCATTGTTCTCATAAGGGCCAAAGCCCCTGACGGGATTTTGTCATTCGACGATCTGGTGGAAAAGGGGTCGAGTTCCTTTCAGCCATTGAACACCCGGGCTGACGATCCGGCGTTCATCAGCTATACTTCCGGCACCACCGGCCCCCCCAAGGGCGCTTACCATGCCCACCGGGTGTTGTTGGGGCATTTGCCGGGGATTCAGTTTCCCCACAATTTCTTCCCCAAAGAGGATGATCTTTTCTGGACACCCGCGGATTGGGCCTGGATGGGGGGCTTCATGGATGCGTTGTTGCCCAGCTGGCATTACGGCACACCGGTGTTTGCCCATCGGGCCAGAAAATTTGACCCCGAAGAGGTATTTCATCTGCTGGCCAAATACGGCATCCGAAACGCTTTCATGCCGCCCACGGCTCTCAAAATGATGCGGCAGGTGAAGGATCCGAAAAGCCGTCATGACTATGCCATGCGCACCATCGGCAGCGGCGGGGAATCTCTGGGGGAGGAACTCTTGGCCTGGGGGAAAGAGGTGATGGGGTTGACCATCAACGAATTCTACGGCCAGACCGAGGTTAACCTGGTGGTGGGCAGTTGTTCGGAAGTGATGGAAATAAGACCCGGTTCCATGGGAAAGGCCATTCCCGGCCACATGGTGGAAGTGGTGGATGCGTCAGGCAACCCCATGCCCCCGGGAGAAGTGGGGGAGGTGGGTATCAAGCGTCCGGATCCGGTTATGTGTCTCGGTTACTGGAAAAACCCGGAGGCCACCAGGGATCAATATGTGGGAGACTGGTGGGTCACGGGCGATCTGGCCAAAAAGGATGAAGACGGGTATTTCTGGTTTGTGGGGAGAAAAGATGATTTGATTACCAGCTCCGGCTACCGAATCGGCCCCGCGGAAATTGAAGACTGCCTCATGGGGCACCCTTCCGTGGGGTTGGCGGCCGTGGTGGGCAGCCCGGATCCCGTTCGCCACGAGGTGGTGAAAGCTTTTATTGTTCCCGATTCCCAAGCCAAACCGGGTCCTGAACTGGCAGCGGATATCAAAAACTTTGTAAAAGTGCGGCTGGCGGCTCACGAATACCCGAGAGAGATTGAGTTCGTGAGTGAACTTCCCATGACCAATACGGGTAAAATTATTCGAAGAGAACTGAAAGCCAGGGAGGTTAAACGGAAAAGAGGGCAATCCCAGTGAGTGAAGGCCCCGTTTCCCTTGAAAATACTTTTTAGTGGATTGTCTAATCCTCAGGCAACCGTACCACCAGTACGGGTGTTGCGCACCGCCTGAGCACGCGCCTTGAGGTACTTCCCATGACCGCATCCGCCAGAGGTTTGTGACCGTGGGCGCCCATTACCACCAGATCATACCCCCCTTTTTTTACCTCATCTAAAATCAATTCAACCGGGTTCCCCGCTTTTACGGTCATGTTATCAACGATGAAGGGGCAGGTGGGATGTTCAGAAGCCATCTCATCGCAGAAACCCTCAAGCTTTTTTCGGAATTTTTCATGAACTTCCACCTCATTTCGTTCCATGATTTCATGCCACTTGGTGTCGCCGATCACGTTTACCACCAGGCTTTCCCGATAAGGGGAGAGTTGTTCCAGGGCGTGCAGGAATGTAATGCTGGCCCCGTATCGATTGGCGATGCTCGCCGCATAACCGGCTGCGTAACGGGCATTTTCGGAAAGATCCGTGGTGTACAGGATTTTTTTGATTTCTGGAATTATCATGTCTTCCTCCTTGTGCTTTCGGACCCAGCAAAATGCGGTTGGAAAACCACATGTAATCTGTTAGGCTCCTCGTGTGAGTGATTTACAGGCGAAAGTATAAGGGTACCGACCCATGAAAAGCAAGTGAAATATCGAATGATGAAATTCGATAAAGGCACTTTTCAGGGTTCAAACCGGAAGATATACTAAAAAATTTGAGGACGTGACCATGAATGAAACCGTTGAAATTATCGTGGGTGTCGGGGTCCTGGTGGCCGTGTACATCCTGACCCGGCATTTTCACTCCTGGCGGTTTTCAAGAACATATGTTTTGATCATAAACGATCTGAAGAAAAGAGGGGCTGTGAATCCTGCCTCCGCGGCGGAGCTTCCCTACGCCAAAAAGAGCATGCTTCGCATTGGAACCCGCGATTACCGGCCCAAAGCCCTGGAACATCTGGCCATGAAGCAAATCATCGGTATGACGGATAGTGGGCGATATTATCTGATAGTAAAGCCCGAGGACCTTCCCACGGTCCAATAACCGCTGTAGGGGCAACCCCCCGTGGTTGCCCTGTGTTTGGGTTATTTGTACCGCATCATCAGGGCAGGCACAGGGGCCTGCCCCTACAAAAACAATTTCTCGTTCCCACGCTCCAGCGTGGGAACGTATAAGGGTCCTCGATAATGCGTTATTTCTTCGGATGCCTCGGATTTTCCACGCCTTCTGTGGGCTTGCCGAAAGAAGCCGTATCCAAGCCCGCCAGGGGATGATTCTCCGCATACATGGGTTTGAGTTTTCTTGCCGGGATTTCCGGATAGTATTTGGCAATGGTTTGCTGACTTCTATCGAGCGGTACTTCTTCGATTTCGTAGTCCGTTGTGCCCAGGCCGTTTCCTACCCCGCCATAAACCTGGGGTTCAATGTCTTTTCCCTTGATGACATTGAGTTTTTTCGTTCCCGGCGCCAGTACATCAAACTCTTCCGCCTCCGAATTGGTGAGTCCGGGGGCTTCGTTCATCATATCGATGCAGGCCTTGTCTACGGCTACCGGGTCCGCGGAGGCCAGGATACCCAGGCCGTTCACGATGGGCGTATCCGTCCACCCGTAGCAGTCGCAGGCCGGTGTGATATCAATGGCGTAATTCATGAAAAAGGTCATGCCGGGATTCTTGGTCATCACGGCGGCCAGGGCTGAATCGGCGATGCGTCTTCCCAGGGCCGGAAGGAGATCAAA
>JABGPV010000168.1 GCA_018644785.1 Deltaproteobacteria bacterium
CCATTTCCTCCGCTTTGTGGGTCTTGAAGATAAGGCCTTTGATCTGGCCGATACCCTGGCTTACGGAGAACAACGCCGCCTGGAAATCGCCAGGGCCCTGGCTTCTGAACCAAAACTTCTTCTCCTTGATGAACCGGCCGCCGGCATGAACGCCAGGGAATCGGAAAACCTGATTCAACTGGTTCGAAAAATACAGGAAAGCGGTATCGCAGTACTGATTATTGAGCACGACATGAAAGTCATGATGAATCTGGCGGATTACATATACGTTTTCGATTATGGCAGACTGATCGCCGAAGGGACGCCCGATGCGGTTCGGGAAAACCCAAAAGTCATTCACGCCTACCTCGGAGGGGAATCGGGCGTATGCTGAAGCTTGAAAATGTGCACAGTTATTATCGAAAAATCCATGCGCTCAAGGGCCTATCCCTGCATGTAAAAGATAAAAGCATCTGCTGCCTGATCGGGGCAAACGGCGCGGGGAAATCCACCACCCTCATGGCCATTAGTGGTATTCAGGGCATCCGGAAGGGAAACATCACCCTAAAGGGAGATTCCATTCAGAAACTGCCGCCCGAAGAGATCGTCCGGCGCGGTGTCGTGCAGGTGCCGGAAGGGCGTCGCATATTCCCTGACCTCACGGTGAGGGAAAACCTGGCTCTAGGGGCCTACCTGCACAGGGACAGGAGAAAAATCCGGACGTTCATGGAAAAGGCCTTTACCCTTTTTCCCATTCTGAAAGAGCGATGCGGGCAGAGCGGCGGCACCCTGTCGGGCGGGGAGCAGCAGATGCTGGCCATGGCCCGGGCGCTCATGGCATCTCCCAGGCTGCTTCTGCTGGATGAACCATCCCTGGGGCTGGCGCCGCTGGTGGTGGAACAGATCATGGCCATTATCCGTCAAATACGCGACGATGGGTTGACCATCCTTTTGGTGGAACAGAATGCAACCGCCGCCCTTGAACTGGGGGATTACGGCTACGTCATTGAAACGGGCCGGGTGGTCCTTGAGGACAAGAGTTGTGCGTTGCTTGAGAATCCGCGGGTTAAAGAGGCTTATTTAGGGTAACCGAACATGAGGGCGGACACATAGGTCCGCCCCTACGGGATCGTGGGGCCGTAGGGGCAGACCTATGTGTCTGCCCCCCTGTGTATCCGCCCCGTGTGCCTGCCCGGTTGGTTTAACCATTCACCATAAACAAGGAGAAATTCCCATATGGAAAAAGAAAGCACAAACAAAGAACCGCTTCCCGGCCGAATGGAAGTATTGCGGGATCTGCCGGCGGATATTATGAGAAGTCTAAGCAAGGAAGAGATTCGGGCTTTTCTGTTTGAAGAAGTCTGGCCGGTTTCATTGAGCGAGAAACTTGAGCAATATGTGATAAAAGGATGAAGGATTTCGGAAGGATGAAGGCGGAAGGATGAAGGATGAAGTAGGGGCTGGCCTATGTGCCTGCCCTGATGGAAACGACCGCCCTCTGTCCTCTGTCCTCTGTCCTCTGTTTATTCTGTTGTTCCTTTTTGTATGGGCCTGGTCCGGTGTTTGTGGGGGTGCTGAAACCGAACCTGAAATGACAGCATCTCTGGTTCCCAACCAGACCAGCGTGGGTGGCGTTATTACCCTGACCCTGCGATTTCAACTACCCGAAGGGGCACATCTTGCGCCCGAAACTGAGGTGACGGGTCTTGAGGGCTTCCAGGTTCTGAATCGGCATGTTGCCCTAAAAGGACCCGAAAAAACCGAGGGTGAGCAGAAAGACGCCATTGTGCCCCTTTCCGGGGAATGTGACATTCAGCTCATGGTGGATCGCCTTGATTCCGGAGTGGTGGGACCCATTTCCCTTTCATATGTGACCGCTGAGGGAAAAAAGGTGTCAGTGGAAGCGGCCCCGGTTCCCCTCACGGTTCTCTCCAACCTGGGGGATAAGCCCGAAGAAGCCCGGTTGAAACCCATCTACGGGATTATCCCCACCGGTGACACCTGGAAAAAATACCGATTCTGGATTCTGGGGGGGATTGCGCTTCTGCTGCTGGGGGTGATATGCGAGTGGTGGATTCGAAAAAGGAGAGGGAAAGGGGCAGAGGTCATTGAGCAGACGTCTCCTGATAAGCTGGCCATGCGGGGCCTGAAAGCGTTGGATGCGCAGAAACTGTTTGAAAAGGGCCGAATCAAGGACTTCTATTTCGGGTTTTCTGAGATCCTGCGGCGTTATCTGGAAGCCATCCGCGGATTTCCTGCGGCGGAATACACCCTTGAGGAGATCGCCCGGGCCGTTAAAAAGAAAGAAGATCAGCCCTTACTGTCGCTGCTTCGCCGGGCGGATATGGTGAAATTCGCCGATTCCACCGCCACCACGGCCAGAAAAGATGAAGACATGGGAACGGCCCTTGTCTATATAGAGAGCACCCGGGAACCCCTGATGACCGAAGCTGCAGCCCAACGCCATGGCGGCAAACATATCATCGTCAATGGCCCCCCGACCGCACGGGAGGGGTCATCATCATGATGTTCCGGTTTGCCTATCCCGTCATGTTTCTGCTGGTTCCCCCGGCACTGGGATGGCTGGCTTTTGCCCTTTTCAAGAAGCCTGCGGGGATCACCTATTCCATGACCTCCCGCATGGCGGCCTTGGCAGGCGGCGGCAACAGCGCCCTGGTGGCCCGCATTCCTTTGATCCTTCGGGCCTGCTGCCTGTTGCTGCTGATCCTGGTGGCGGCAAGACCCCAGTTATACAATGTGTCCCGGGATGTTCGTTCCCCCGGGGTGGACATTATGCTGTGTCTGGACACATCCGGTTCCATGCAGGCCCTGGATTTCAAAGTGGAAGGGGACGCGGTGACGCGGCTGGAAGCGGTTAAAAAAGTGGTGTCGGATTTTATCAAAAAAAGGGAGACGGACCGCATCGGCCTGGTGGTTTTCGGTGAAGAGGCTTTCACCCAGTCGCCGTTAACCATTGACAAGGGGCTTTTGCTGGAGCTGGTGGATCGCATGACCATCGGCATGGTCGGGGATCGCACGGCCATCGGAAGTGCCATTGCCATCGGCGGCAAACGCTTAAAAGATTTGAAAGCCAAGTCAAAAATACTGATCCTGCTCACCGACGGCCGGAACAATGCGGGGGAAATCAGCCCCCAGACTGCGGCCCAGGCCGTGCGGGAGTTCGGCATCAAGCTCTATACCATCGGCGTGGGCGGCCAAGGCCCGGCGCCCTTTCGCATGAAGACCCTTTTCGGAACACAGCTGGTGCCCCAGCAGGTGGATCTGGACGAGGTGACGTTAAAAAGGGTGGCGGAAACCGGCGGGGGAAAATATTTTCGTGCGGCCAACAGCCGGGAGCTTCAGGAAATCTACGATATTATCGACCGGGAAGAAAAAACCGATGTGAAGGTCAAGGAGTTTTTTCATTTCAGGGAGCTTTACCCCTGGTTCCTGGCACCGGCCATCCTGGTTTTCCTGCTGGAGTTGCTGCTCAAGACTTGGATATTGAGGATCATCCCATGAACCTGTCCCACCCTTGGATCCTTCATTTTCTCTGGCTTTTGCCGCTTGTGGCCGTTACCTCTGTGGTGGTGTACCGGAAACGGCGGCAGGCCCTGATACGGTTTGCGGAGCCGGAACTGCTCAAAAGACTAACCCCTGAAGACTCCCGGGGAAGGCGTGTGATCAAAGCTGTATTGTGCCTGCTGGCACTGGGATGCATGCTGCTGGCCCTGGCCGGCCCCCGGTGGGGCAGCCACTATCAGGAAGTCACGCAAAAAGGTGTGGACATCGTAATCGCCCTGGATGTCTCCCCCAGTATGCTGGTGGAAGACGTAAAACCGGACCGGCTGCAGCGGGCCAAACGAGAGATCACCGATTTTCTCAAGGTGGTGCAGGGGGATCGGGTGGGCCTGGTAGCCTTTTCAGGCGCCGCCTACACCCAATGTCCCTTAACGCTGGATTACGGCGCACTGATGATGTTCCTCAATATTCTGCACCCGGACCATATCCCGATTCCCGGTACGGATCTGGGCGCAGCCATCCAGGGGACCATGGCGGCGTTTGATCCCAAAAGCGAGACCGACAAGGTGATCCTGCTCATCACCGATGGTGAGGACAATGAAAAGCGCGGCCTTGAAGCAGCCGTTGATGCCGCCAGTAAGGGGATAAAGATCTTCATTTTCGGCATGGGGGACCCTGCCGGCGGACCCATTCCCGCATCCGGGGGACGGGGGGGATTTATCAAGGATGACAAAGGTGAGCTGGTCCTCTCCAAACTGAACGAATCAGGACTTCAGGAAATGGCAGCGGTGACCGGCGGCGAATACGTGCAATCCATGGCGGGCGATCTGGACCTGGATCTGCTCTATTTTGACGGCATCAAACTGAAAACCGACGCGGCCGTGGTCAAAAGCGGCAAGATTAAGGTCTATGAGGAGCGGTTTTTCATCTTTGCGGCGGCGGCTTTTCTGTTGCTTCTGCTGGAAGGATTGATCGGCCATCTGAACCGGAAAATGCCGGTGTTGTTCTCCCTTGCATTGCTGTTTCTGTTACCCGCTCAAGGGCAGTGCGACGAAAACCCGGACCAACTCTATGAGAAGGGGCGTTTTGCCGATGCCGCCAAGTTGTACGCCGATCGGGACATGGATAACCCCCGGGATATCCGGTATCGATACAACCGGGGCTGCGCCGATTACCAGGCCTCTGATTTCAAGGGGGCCATGGCGGCGTTTTCAAGCGTGCTCAAACGCACCGATGATCCGGATACCCGCGTAAAAGCAGTCTTCAACCTGGGCAATGCCGCCTTTAAACAGGGAGATTTCGCTTCGGCCAAAGCCTATTATCAGCAGGCCCTTTTGTTGGATTCCACAAGGGAAAATGCGCGGTTCAATCTGGAGTTGGCCCTCAGGGAATTGGAGAAACAGAAAAAGCAGGAGGAGGAGAAACAGCAGGGAAAACAGCAACAGGAGGGCCAGAAGAAAGAAGACTCGCAAAAAGAAAAAAAGGGGGATCAGAAAAACCCCTCAGATGATTCTTCTTCCAAAGAAAAACCAAAGAAAGATAAGGCACAGGAGAAGCACGATCAGAAAAAGGGGGGTCAAAAAGAACCCCAGCAGGCAAATGAACCCGAAGCGCAGAAACCTGAACAGACCCCGGCCGCCCGGATTCAGAAACAGAAAGCCGAGGCCCTGCTGGACAACATCAAAGAGGATCGTGCGCGATTTCTGAAGTTTCAGGTCCCCGAAGCCAAAGGCCGGGGAAAGTCGTCGGGAAAGGACTGGTGATATGAAAAAAATTGCCTGTCTCCTGATATTTTTTTCCACGCTGATCCTGACGGTTCAGACGGTTAACGCAGAAGTCTCCGTGACCCTCAACCTGGATCGTCTGGAAACCACCCTCGCGGATTCCATTCAGCTTCAGGTGCGTCTATCCGGTGCAAGGCGCAGTGACTCTCCCCCGGTTATCGAGGGCCTGGAACCCTTTCATGTGACAAAAGGGGGCAACGCCAGTCGGGTTGAAATCATCAACGGCCGGTACAATTCCGGTGTGGATTACACCTATTATCTGCAGCCCAAAAAAATGGGGGTATTTCAGGTAGGACCCGCCAGCATCAACGTGGATGGGAAAACATCCATAAGCAATGTGGCCACCCTGAAGGTGATGGCCGGCGGTGATGCATCGGGATCTGACAAAGGACCGGTTTTTCTCACGGCGGCCCTGGGGTCCCCAAAGGCCTATGTGGAACAACAGGTTCCCTACACCCTGAAGTTGCATCTTCGCACCAACGTGAGCGATATTTCGCTGGATCTGCCCGAGACCGATGAACTCACCTTTCGGCAGTTGGAGAAACCAAAAGAGTATCAGGCGGTTTACCATGGCGCCTCCTACCGAATCCTGGAGGTCTCCTACGGGGTGATGCCCCTGAAGCCCGGGCGCTTTCGCATCCCGCCTGCCCGCATGGGGCTGACGGTTTACAGTGCTCGGAAGCGAACGCCCAGGGGACTGTTTGACGATCCGTTCTTTGGCGGCGCCCTCAGGACCGGGCGGCCCTTGACCGTTTCCAGCGAACCCCTTGCTCTCGAAGTACTGCCATTTCCCGAAAAAGAAAAACCCCGGGATTTCAGCGGCCTTGTGGGGCAATTCACCATTGAGGGCAGCCTTTCCGGGTCGGAGGTGCACGTGGGGGACTCTGTGACCCTCACCGTTCGCCTTTCGGGAAAGGGCAATGTCAGCCGGTTGCCGGATCTGAAAATGCCGCCATTGGATCATTTCAAAACTTATGCCGATGAGCCGGTGTTTCAAACCCGCGCCGGGGCCGATGGGTTGACCGGGTCCAAAACCATGAAATGGGCCCTGGTGCCGGATAGGGCGGGCCTTTATACCATCTTCCCATTCACCATCAGCTATTTCGATCCGGAAGCCGAAACCTATCGGACCCAAAAAACGCAGCCGCTGGCCTTAAAGGTTTTGCCCGGAGAAACACAAACCCTTGTGACAACCCCGCAGACGGAAAAATCAAAAGCCCCCTCAAAGCTTGCCAAACAGGAAGTCAAAGAAATCGGCCATGACATCTTTCCCATCTACACCTCAATTTCGGGGTTGAAAGATGGCGGTTGGTTATCATCAAAGGCAATGGGCCCTGGTAATTTGTTATGCTGGGCCATACTCATGGCGCCTTTTCTGGTTTACGGGGCGGTTTTTCTGGGTTTGCGGTTAAACAGAAAGTCCGACCGGACCATTTACGCTCAGCGGGCCAGAAAGGCGGCCCATGTTTTCCTGAAAGAATGCCGCCGCGACCACAAAGATGCCAACGGCATGATGACCGCCGTTCGGGATTATATGAATGATCGTCTTCAGTTATCCCTTGGGTCCCTGACCCCGGCTGATGTGCCGAAGCGCTTGACGGAAAAAGGGGTTCACCCGGATACGGCAGACAGACTCAGAAATGTTCTGGAAGAACTTGAAAGTCGCATCTACACGGGCGGGGAGGCCACCTGTGGCTCAGCATCCAGGGACATTCCGGGAATTATCAAACAGATTGAAAAGGAGTTGCGGTGAGATATCGTTTCCTGTTGCCCATCATTTGCGTTCTGACAGCCGCCTTCCCGGTGTCATCGGCCTTTGGCCAAAACCATGAGGGGAACCGGGCATGGGAGGAAATTTTCTATCAGGCCAATCAGGATTATCGGGAAGGAAATTTTCAGGAAGCGGTCGAAGCCTACCAGCAGTTGATTCGCACGGACCA
The DNA here is from genome assembly GCA_018644785.1 of Deltaproteobacteria bacterium. Next base: position 7,226 of record JABGPV010000168.1, read on the forward strand.
TGGGGCACCGCGCATCCAGTATAACCTGGGGAACACCTGGTTCAGGATGAATCAGCTGGGCCGGGCCATCTTAGCCTATGAGCGGGCCCAAATTGACATGCCCCGGGATGCGGATCTCAACTTCAACCTGGCCCATGCCCGGGACCAGGTGGTGGATGCCATTCTCCCTTCAAAGGGATTTTTCAGCATGGCGTTTTTCTGGTTGCCGACCGTCAGTCAGAGTGAGCTGTTCTGGTGTTTTGCGATGCTGAACCTGCTACTCTGTGCCGCCCTTTTGATCCGCCTGTTTCACCGGTTCGAATGGCTTTTCTATGGTTTGCTGCTGGTGCTGTGCCTCTGGCTGGTGACGGGGCTTTCCCTTGGGATGAAATGGGCCCAGATCCATGATGACCATCGGGCCGTTATTCTTCAAAAAGAGGTTGAGGTTCTAGCAGGACCCCATGACGGAGATACGGTCCTCTTCAAGCTGCACGAAGGCGCCATCGTGGAACAGGAACGCTCCGAAGGGGGATGGCGACTCATCCATCTGCCGGATAAAAAACGGGGATGGCTGTCCGGGTCGGTTTTGGAACTGATTTCTCCTGATTTTGATGACGCAAAGCCGTAACAAAGAACTAAATATCCCCTTTCAATATCTTATGGCAATTCCGGGGAGAGATCCATATAAACCAGCCCGGTAAATCGGTCCGGTGGCAGGAATCCTTTGCCCCATTTTTCGTCAAATGTTTTCGTCGGTTTTGCGGCAACCACTTCTTCCATTGTTTTGCCTTCCTTCATGAGCAGACTGACGTTATCCCGAATGGCACTCAGCATGGAAACGTACGCCTGAAGTTGGGCCTTGTTTGACAACGGGCCATGCCCCGGCACGACCTTGGTGTTCTCATCGATCATCGGCAAAATCTGACGGATAACCTTGACCATACCGTCGATGGACCCTCCGGAATAGATTCCGATGAATGGATATAGCCCTTCAAAATAGAGGTCGCCCATATGGATCACGTTGGCATTTTGAAAATAGACTACAGAGTCGCCATCCGTATGTCCGGGAGCCATGTGAAAGACGCTGACATTTTCCCCATCCAGGTGGAGCGCCACTTCTTTCGTATAGGTGAGTAGCGGTCGTGCCGTCTCCGGTGCGGGGGGAATTTTGGCCTTAAACATCTTCATATTGTTTTCCATACCCATACGTTTGCGTACGTTTTCATGGGCAATGATCGTGGCACCGGTTTTGGCGACTGTTTCATTCCCCCCCACATGATCATAATGCCAGTGGGTAATAATCGCAAAACGGATCGGCTTGTCGCTCAATTCTGTGATTTTAGCGAAAAGTGCATCAACGGACTTTCCGCCCTTGGTGTCGACCATCAGTACGCCGTCGTCACCTGTCAGGACAACAGTATTCCCCGTGCCCTTAGAATCCCGAAGCAAATAGAGATTCTCGGCAAGTGGCTTGCTCTCCACTTGAACCTGAGTCTCTCCCTGAGCATACAAAAAAGAGACGGATAAAAGAAAAATTGCAACACTTCCCATTGCCGCGAAAATACTTTTTCGTTTCATAAACATTTCATGCTCCCTCCGTAAAAATGGTAACGCCGGGTATGGCCCGGATAATGTCCCATTGGTGTCATTATCGTATTGAGACGTGCCACCTGTCACGCCTTTTCTCCTGGTTTGGAAGACCGGTGTCCAATGCGTGTCTCGTCTCACGGGCCTGTCATTTGCTCATGGCCAATTTCACACCAAAGCCAATAAACAGAATGCCTGCACATCGTTCAATCCACCGACTGGCTCTTCCATAGATGTCCCTGACTTGGTGTAACGAGAACAGACAGGCGACGGAGGTGTACCAAAGAAATGATATCAAGAACATCAGGACGACACTCATTACGCCGAGAGAATAGGCGGTCTGTGAAGGGAGTGTCGCAGCAAACAGACTTGTAATAAACATGGCTGTCTTCGGATTTGAAAGGTTCGTCAGAAGACCCCGTCGATAATTCTGCCCGGAAGATATCCCGTGGTCGGAAAATAGTGTGGTGGCATTCGCTTCCCGTTGTGAGGTCGCCCTGATACGTTGGAATCCGAGAAATATCAGGTAGATTCCCCCAAAGAACTTGACGAAAAGATAGGTCCATGGCGCGAGTCGAAAGACTGTCGTCAGGCCAAAAAACCCTGAGAAGGCCCAGATAAGCGTTCCTGTACAGATCCCTAAAACATTCAACAGAGCAGCACTCCGCGAGGAGCTCATCGCTGTTTGCACGGTCAAAAAGAAGTTTGGCCCGGGTGTAACAACTGCGATTCCCCACACAGATGCAACGCTGAATAATATCATTGAGGACTCCATGATACAATGCTCCTTATGTTCGTGACCTCACCTCCCGGTAACATTACGGGAGTTGTCTACATTCACGTTCCGTCTCTTCCATCAGTTGTGTCGAATGAAAATCAGAAGCCCCCTTTTTGTCAATGGTTTTCTCGTTATAAAGATGCTAAAGAATTACTGTGGCTCTATCATTATCCAAAGCATCGGAAAACACAACAGTATGTATATCGCGATGAGAAAGTAGAGCGCTAACGTAGCCTTCAACGGTGGCAATGGAGCGCAGCGGATGGGATAATATTTCAAAGGCAAAAAAGTCAAGAAGAAATTTTGGTAGGGAATGGGGGTTTCCTGAGGCTTCCCGCTATAGGACAGGAAGTGCTACCCATCTTCTTTGGTGATATGGTATCATTGAGCTTGCTCGGCCAGTTCAATGAAAGGCCAGAGCAAATCGCCAAATCGCAGACGAATCAAGTGGGGACCATGAAAACAATGGATCTGATTCCAGTTTCCGATAAACTATACCTTATTAATTCTCCCACCGGGGGAAGATTTCCCATGGCCTATTCCTTCCTGGTCCTGGGGTCGGACACCCATGCACTCATCGATACGGGGTGCGGACCCGAAGCCATCCGCCAAGTCCTGGAGGAATACGGGGTGGACATGGTCATCAATTCCCACTGCCATCCGGATCATGTGTCAGGCAATCATCTTTTGGCAGGGAGGGAACTGCTGGTTCCCCATGAGCGCATAGAAGAGGTGGGTGCTGTCCGTCGCCTTGCCCGACGTTTGATGGGATCGGACCGGGCGGTCATGGATTCCTGGGAGTATTTTGTGCGGCAGGATCTGGGAATGCGGGATTACGAACCTACCCGGACCTTCCAAAATGGAGAAACCCTTGACTTCGGGGGCATCTCCCTTAAAGCCATCCATACGCCGGGGCATTTGGACGACCATTATTGTTTTCTGGAACCTAAACAAAATATCTTGCTTTCCTTTGACATTGACCTGACCGCATTCGGCCCCTTTTACGGCAACCCCGAGTCGGATATCCCCCGTTTCAAAGACTCCCTGAATGTCATCATGGAGATGAAACCCCGGGTGGTGGCCAGTTCCCACCGCCTGCCTGTCCGGGAGAATATTCAGGATGAGATCGGCAGTTTTGCTGCGAAATTTTCGCGAAATGAGGAGCGGATAGCTGCGGTTATGACGGTTCCCCGAAGTCTGGAAGAAATCTGTGCGCTGAAGCCCATATACGGAAAGTATATTCCCGGCCTGGAAATCCTCTATTTCTTTTTCGAAAGATGCATGGTGCAAAAACACCTGGAATGCCTGGAAACGGAAGGAAAGGTACGGTTCCGTGAAGGAAAATTCCACTTGAACCCATCACCGGGGTATCCATAAACCCTTTTTCCACTTTTGACGGGGGGAGGGGGGCGCCCCCCCTACTCTACCGTGAGAATTGGGGGGGATACTATTTATCCGGGGCAGGCATTAATGGGACGGTCTTGCTGTTTTGAATTATTCAATCCGCTCGACCCATCCGTATGGATCGGGTTTTTGGCCGTACTGAATGGCAACGATTTCATCATAGAGTTTCTGGCTCAACTCTCCCATTTTGCCGCCGGCCACCACATAATCGCGACCCTTGAAGGTGATTTGGCCCACCGGAGAAATCACGGCCGCCGTACCGGTGCCGAATGTTTCCTGAAGCCTGCCGTCATCCGCCGCCGCAATCACTTCATCAATGGCAAGGGACCGTTCTGTTATTTTAAGGCCCCAGTCTTTGACGATTCGAATGACGGAATCCCGGGTGACCCCGGGCAGGATGCTGCCGTTAAGCGGCGCGGTGATCACTTCGTCATCAATGCGGAAGAACATGTTCATGGTGCCCACTTCTTCAATATATTTCCGTTCCGCCGCATCCAGCCAAAGCACTTGTGTGAATCCCTTTTTCTTGGCTTCTTCGGCAGCCAGAAGGCTGGCCGCATAATTACCAGCGGTTTTGGCTTCGCCCGTGCCGCCGATTGCGGCGCGTACAAAAAAGTCTTCC
>JABGPV010000169.1 GCA_018644785.1 Deltaproteobacteria bacterium
ATATCACCATAGCCTACGGTGGAAAGGGTTATAATGGTAAAGTAGAAAGATGTTGTCAGGTCATGAACAGCCGGATGGAAACCGTTCCCAAGCAAATAGCTGCCGAAAGTACCATAAGCCAGAATGGAGAAAACACCGGTCAAAGAGATGATATAGGTGGCCAGTTTGGTTTGGTGGTCAAAATAACGCCTCAGCGGTATCATCACCAGAAGCATTACGCCGGGGAAAATGATCCGCTCTCCCCAGTGGTGCTGGGCCAGATTTACCCCGAGGGTTATCAGCAGAAGGATGACGGAAAATGACCAGGCGGTGGTCAGCCTTCTGACCAGCCCGAAACCCACCAGCACAAGTCCCACACCCAGGATCGCCTGGGTGCTGCTGCCCAGAATGGCGAGGGACTTTTCCAGTCCCATAAATGGGCTGATCTGGCTGAAGGGTAAATGTTCGGAATTGAAGCTTCTCAGGATATTCAACGCACCCCCTGCCACAATGGCGGCCGCCACGGGCCAGTGAGGCCAGAATCCCCACAGCCACCCAAGAAACCGGCGCCAACGGCTGGGACGAACGGGATTCAGCGCTGTTTTGTCCCGGGTCATGGTTTATCCTCCAGCTTGCTTTGAAGGGATTGCAGGGTAAGCTTCAGGCACTCTTTCAGGGTGGCACCAACGCCCTGGCCGTTGAAGGCGCTGGCGGAAAAAGAAGGGACCTGCAATTGACGGTTCATGTCTTTCTCCATGTTTTCCACGGACAGCAGACGGATCCCCTCTTTTTGGAGATCCCTTTTGTTGTATTGAAGTACCAAAGGAATTTCCGAAATTTTCAAGCCGTACCCGCTGAGGTTTTTCTGAAGATTCTGTAACGACAAAATATTGTGTTCACGCCTTAGAAGAAGTGAATCGGCCACAAACACCAATCCGTCAACACCTCTCAAAACTACTTTCCTAGTGGCGTTATACCGCACCTGACCGGGGACCGTGTAGAGCTGAACCCGTATGTCATAGCCCCGTATCTTTCCAAGCTTAAGGGGTAGAAAATCAAAGAAAAGGGTGCGATCGCCCTTTGTATTAATGGAAATCATTTCCCCGGTCGTCTGCTTCCGGTAGGTTTTGAAAATATATTCCAGGTTGGTCGTTTTTCCACCCCGTCCGGGCCCGTAGAATACGATTTTACATTCCATTTCTTTGGTTTTGAAGTTGAGATTGGCCATATGATCGCGTCTCCGTAATCAGCATATTCAAAAAAACCGGAACCCGTCAAGCAACTTTTTGAGATAAGCGGCACAACTTACTTCTTGACACTGTTTGGTAGTTTTCTTTAGTCTCATTATAGCGTTAAAGATCATTTTGAAACTGCGGACCGGCTTTTGCCGTTTTTGTAGGTATTGGAAAGATGGATTTTGATACCGGAATAAAAGAAGCTGAAATTTATCGTTCCATGGGGTTACTCAATGAATCCTTGATCGTTTATGATGAAGTCCTGGCGGCAATTCCAAATGATGATACCAAGCACACGGAATTCATCAAAAAATCGATTCGGGTTCTGAAGAAGGAAATCGAGAGCCAGGAAACCCACGCCCCAGCGATCTCCCAGAAAGAAATTTCGGTCATCAGGGAGGCAATTGCCGTCGACGGACAAAGCGGCATACTGGATAATGCTCTGGCCTTCAAGCAGTTGGGGTTGATGAATGAAGCCGTCACTGAATATGAAAAGTTGTTCGAAACAGATTATCCCATAATCAAAATCATTCCGGATTTTGTGGAATGCCTGCTGAATCTGGTTCATCCCGATGATGTCGTGAAGCGACTCCATCAGGTAGTTGGGAAACTGGACCTTCAGAGTCCACAGTTGGCCCAGATCCGGTTTTCACTGGGGCTTCAACTGGAAGACGGGGGGCATAAAGACCTGGCCCTTGATCAGTTCAAATCCGCTTCGAAACTGGATCCTGCAAACCGCGAAATTGCGCAGAAATTGAAACTCGGTCTGTCAGCGGTTTCCCCCGGTTCCAGATACAGTTATCTCCTTAAGAAGCGAAGCGTAACCCTTTCCCAGCTTCAGCAGGCCCTGACAATTTCTAAAAAAATAGACAAAAGCGTGGAATTTGTGCTGATCGATCATTTCAAGGTCAGTCGGGAAACCATCGGAAAATCCCTTTCTGAATTCTATGATTGTCCATTTCGAACCTTTGATGCGGATTTGCCGGTTCCCGTTGAGATCATCCGTAATTTAAAACAGGCCTATCTTTTACACGCCGGATGGGTGCCCTTGAGTTGGAGTAAAAAGGGCTTGGAAATTCTCATGGATGATCCCAGGGACCTGAGGAAAATCGATCAGGTTACCGGATTGATGAAAGCCACCCGAATTGAGTTTTCGGTGGGTATCAGGGAGGATATTGAGCGGTTTATTCAGCATTTCTTCGAAAATAAACCCGAAAAACCCGATGAAGCTATGCTCGAAGAACTGGACATGATTTCCTTTGTCAGCTTTGAGGAAGAGGAGGAAGACGAGGTCGATCATACGCTGAACGAGTCCTCAAGTAAAATCGTCAAATTGATTGACCAGGTGATCGTCACCGCTTTCAGGAACAATGCATCAGATATTCATATCGAGCCTTCCGTTATTTCCAAAAAAACCCATATCCGCTTTCGAACGGACGGGGTTTGTCAGAACTATATCGAAGTGCCCATCAGCATGGCCAGAGGCATGATTTCGCGAATTAAAATCATGGCAGGTCTGGATATCGCTGAAAAGCGATTGCCCCAGGATGGAAAAATCAAGTTTAAACGCAAAGGCATCCGACCCTTTGAACTGCGGCTGGCCACCCTGCCCACCGCAGGGGGGGTTGAGTCTGCTGCCCTGCGGATACTGGCCGATCCCGGCGCCATGAAGTTGGAGGATATGGGCCTCAATGACCGAAACATTGCGGTTCTCAAGAAGACGATCCAGCAGCCCCATGGTTTAATACTGGCGGCAGGCCCGACGGGCTCCGGGAAAACCACGGCTCTGCATGCGGCGTTAGGGGTAATCAATGAACCGAACATCAAAATATGGACCGCAGAGGATCCCGTTGAAATCACCCAGCCGGGCATGAGTCAGGTGGAAGTGAAGCCTAAAATCGGCCTCGATTTTGCCCGAGTCATGCGATCTTTTCTGAGGGCAGACCCCGATGTGATCATGATCGGCGAAATGCGCGATTTTGAGACCGCATCCATCGCTGTGGAGGCTTCACTTACCGGGCATCTTGTGTTTTCAACCCTGCACACCAACAGTGCACCGGAGACAGTCACCCGGTTGTTGGATATGGGATTGAATACACTTAATTTTTCAGATGCTTTCCTGTGCGTACTGGCCCAGCGGTTGATTCGCAGGCTTTGTCTTGCCTGTCGTAAGGGATATCATCCTTCAAAAGAAGCGTATGATGAGATTGTAAATGATTACGGGATTGAATATTTCAACGCAACAGGAATTGAATACTCTGAAAAGCTGCTCCTTTATGCGCCCGTGGGTTGTGAGGAATGTTCACAAACCGGATACAAAGGGCGAATGGTGATTCATGAACTCATGGAAGGCACACCCCACATTAAACAATTGATAAAGGAACGGGCAAACCTTGAAATCCTTTTGGCACAGTCGTTAAAAGAAGGGATGACAACGCTGAAGCAGGATGGTATTGAAAAAGTGTTTAAAGGATTGACAGATATCCATGAGGTGCGGCGGATCTGCATCAAATAGCAATGAACTGCAAAATAGATAGCGCCCATCCACAAATGGAACACGAACAAATTTTCTCATTTGTGGACGGACACTAGATATATCAGAACCAGTACTTTTCGATAAAACCGAGGTCTGACATGCCAGAAAATGCCTTAATTGTGGATAATGATTTCTTTTTTGTGAAATTCCTGGGAGATTTGCTTAAAGAGAGGGGTCTCAATGTGTTTCAAGCCTATGACGGCAAACAAGGTATAGCCGTTTTGGAAAACCAAATAGTGAATTATGTTTTCGTCGACATTATCATGCCCAGGATTGACGGCATGCAATTCATTGATTTTGTACGCGAAAAATATCCAGATGCTGAGTTTTCAATCATCGGTATGTCGGATTCCATTATCGAGTTGCGGGAATTGCAAAAAGAGGTGGGCGCAGACTATTATCTTCAGAAACAACCCATTGAAAAAATGCCCGAATATGTGGGCAGATTCATGGCGTTCGTTGAAGACGCCCCTTTTCTCTCTTCGTCGGATAAAGACCTGTTTGATCAGAAAACGATCTTTCGTCGACAGGCGACGGTTGATTTGCTGGAGTCCTTGAGTTTTCAACAGGGAATTATTGAAAGCGCCGGAATGGGAATCATTGTGGTTGAAAGAGACGCCAGAATCGTCTTTGCGAATACATTGGGTCTGAAAATCTTGAATCAAACGCTCTCGGAAGTATTATCCCATCGCATAACCGAGGTCTTTCCATCAGATGAAAAGAAGAAAATATTGACCGGATTGAAGAGGGTCGCACGTGACACACAACTGAGGCGGAAATCCCTTGCCGTTATCATGAACAACATCACCGTCCAGATGACTGTTTCAATTCTGAAAGTGGATGGGGAAATCGAAGGATGGGTCCTGATCCTCGATACCAAGGATTCCCTGAATGAAATAGAATAATGCCTTTTATCTTTTATATGGGGGGCGCAATGGTCACGAGAACGCGCATTGAACCCGTAGCCCGTATTCCATGGGGTTCGCTGATGTCGCTGACGAGAATATCGCCCGCTTTGGCGGTAATGGTTTCGCCGTCTTTTGCGAGGAAAAGCCCTTCTCCTTCCAGAACGACGATGCTCAACTGGCCCTCAATGTTATGGGAATGAATGGGAAGCTCCTGGCCGGGCTTAAAATTGAAATTCAGGATTTTGAAGTGCTGGGAGTCATGCACCAGCAGTCGGCTCATGTGGAGGTCATTGAAATCATTTTCCGCGAAGATATCGACTTTCTTCATTCTCTTTCTCCCTCTGACTTAAAAGGTCATGCGACCGGCTTTTCGGTCGCATGACCTTCAATTAGCCGTTAATTTCCCGCCATCATGGCTTCAACGTCCGCAGCCACTTCACCGGTGGGCTTAATATCAAAATTCTCAACCAATACTTTCAGCACGTTCGGGGATACGAATGCCGGGAGTGTCGGCCCTAAACGGATGCCCTTGACACCCAGATGGAGCAGTGCGAGGAGAACAGCGCACGCTTTCTGTTCATACCACCCGACGTCAAAAGAAAGGGGAAGGTCATTGATGTGATCCAGCCCGAACACTTCCTGTAATTTTAAGGCAATCACGGCCAGGGAATAGCTGTCGTTGCATTGCCCCGCATCCAGCACCCGTGGAATTCCTCCGATATCGCCCAGATCCAGCTTGTTATAGCGATATTTTGCGCAACCAGCGGTCAGAATAACCGCGTCTTTCGGCAGCTGTTCAGCCACTTCGGTGAAATAATTTCGGGATTTAAAGCGTCCGTCGCATCCGGCCATGACGATAAACCGTTTAATGGCGCCGCTCTTGACCGCATCCACCACCTTATCCGCCAGTGCCAGGACCTGGTTGCGGGCAAAGCCCCCCACAATCTTGCCGGTTTCAATTTCGGTGGGAGCTTGGCATGTTTTGGCCTGATTGATTATTCCGGAGAAATCTTTTGCGCCCCCGTTAGCCCTGTCCGATATATGACTGGCGCCCGGGTAACCGGTCATGCCGGTGGTAAATAACCGGTTCAGATAGGTATTTTCCTTTTTGAGGGGAACAAGACAGTTGGTGGTCATAAGGATGGGACCGTTGAAGGATTCAAATTCATCGTTCTGGCGCCACCAGGAACTGCCATAGTTTCCCACAAGATGATCATATTTTTTGAACGCTGGATAATAGTTGCACGGCAGCATCTCGCCGTGGGTGTATACGTCCACGCCCGTACCTTCTGTTTGTTCCAGCAATTCCGCCATGTCTTTCAAGTCATGGCCGCTGATCAAAATGCCCGGGTTATTGCCCACCCCGATATTTACTTCCGTTAGCTCGGGATGGCCGTAAGTGCTCGTATTGGCTTCGTCCAGAAGGGCCATGGTAGTCACCGCCATCTCCCCGCATTTGAGTACCATTCCCACCATTTCGTCAACGGTCAAATCCTTGGTGGTGGAGGCCAATGCTTCCATAAAGAACCGATAGATGTCATCATTTTCGTACCCCAGAATAGCCGCATGATCCGCATAGGCAGCCACACCCTTAAGTCCGATAATCAGCAGCTCCCTGAGGGACCGGACATCTTCATTTTCGGTAGCCATAATGCCCACTTCTTTGGCCTTGGCCTGGAATGTGGATGTATCTTGTGAAAACCAGGTTGCGGCATCAGGCAAAGCCTTTGAAAAAGCCTGTCCATTCTTCTCCTGATAAGCGGCCAGAAATTTGTTCTTGATATCTTCCCTGACGTTTAACGCCTCTTTGATCCGGGAAATAAACCTGTCATCATCCCAGTTTCCATTGGTAATGGTGGAAAAAAGGCTTTCCGAAACAGATTTCCCGGTAGCTTGATCCAGGACCCCCAGTTCAGCGGCCTTTTCCCCATAAACGCCAATGCCCTTCAACACGTGGATAAGCAGGTCCTGCAGATTGGCGGTTTCCTCCGGTTTTCCACACACACCCTTAACGGTGCATCCCTGGTTTTTCGCCGTTTCCTGACATTGAAAACAAAACATGATGTTTCTCCTTTCCCTTCATTTTAAAGATTCTGATTTATGTTTCGATCTATCGGTTTGGTTTGCCCATGATTCGTTGCCGACGATACAGCAGCCATACGACCATTGCTTTGACCTAAGTCAAGAGTGGCACTTTTTTGCTTCTTTATTCAGCTTTTTTTCTCAATATTTAAGAGTGCATCCCTGGCCGTCTCTCCCACATTACACCGCATGCATCGATGATTAAAAAAGGTCGTATAGTCTGAACTATCCCCTGCCAGGGGCGAAAGGCGGTCCCGGTCTTCCATCGTTCCGATCAACCCCACAATCCGGGCGGCATGCCCTCTGACAGCCGGATCATCTGATTCGAGGTAGGGGAAAATATGAGATTTTGAACCCCTGACAACATGCGGCCTTACCTCCGAAAACCTTGCAATTCCCCAGAGAAGCCCCCGCTGCAACATGGGCAGTTCCAGGTAATTACCATCCCTATTTGCATAAGAAAGTAAAATGGGTGCATATTCTCCGGCGAGCCCTTCATGGCAGGTCAGAATCTCACCCATGGCCTCGGGCGACCCCCACCCAATGCCTCCCGATTCATCATTTAAATTCCACATGAGACGCCGCACAACATCCCTGGCACTTTCCATGTCTTCTTCAGCCAGGTTCCGGACAAAAAGGCCCATGAATGTGACAGCACGCCACTTGACGATCTCATCCTGACTGTAAAGAAGGGGAAAAAGACCGTTGACAATTTTTCTGGGTGAATCGCGTCCTAATTCCAGCAAACCGGCGGCGGCATTACTTCCAGAAAGTATTTCGAGAATCCGCCCCTTGCGAATACGTCCTTTCAAGGATATTTCTCCCGGAATGTGCGACTCTGTGAGAAGATTACCGTCCACGACAATCAGTCCTCGCAAGGGACCGGAATCAGGGTTAGTTGCGAGGACTGGGATTATGAAAGAGCATTCAAGGACTCTCTAAGCACCGGCCTCAAGGGTACATTGGGCAAAGTCTATTTTTTCTCCACATCCGGAGCATGTATGCTCCTTGCCAAACTCATCTGAAAAGATTTCCTTTTCCTTTTCACAGTTGGGGCATTTACAAGTAAAGGCTTTCAAATTCTTAGCTTGCTCAAAACCCGGACAATGCTGTGGCGTTGACATAATCGACCCCTTTCATTCAAGCGAATCATTTGGATTGTTGACCTCTTCCGGACTTCTTTTCGGAAAAAGCATTTAACCCTTCCAAAGACCGTGAAGGGTGCAATACTCCCGCGCCGTGACCTGATCCGCCGTCACCTTGAAAGTTGCTTCGGGTGCGTCACCCGGTTTCAAGAACTGTCGATAAACCGAGCCATCGGCAATAATTTCAATCCATTCGATATAGTGTTTTTCCTCCATGGGATGCGCCACTTCACCCACCTTGACTGTCACGCCGTCGGCGGTTTTTTCAACTACCGGTACGTGTTTTTCCTTGGCGGCATCAACGGTATTTGCCTTGAAAAGCACCATGGGTTGACCACAGCATGCCAGATCCCCTTTGCCACCATGCAACACCTCAACGATATTTCCACATGCTTCGCATTTATAAACTTCCATCCGTTCAGCCATAATACCCTCCTTTATGTTTCGTTAGGTTTTAATAGTTTTCACCCAGCAGTTCAAAATAAGCCTGCGGATGGGCGCATGCGGGGCAGCTCTGAGGCGCTTCATTGCCCGTGTGAATGTAGCCACAGTTTCTGCATCGCCACACCTCTCCCGTGTCCCTTTTAAACACACGATCCGCCTCAATGTTTGCAGCCAGATCATTATAACGCTTTTCGTGTTGTTTTTCAGCCACGGCGATCGCCATAAAAACATCGGCAATGGCCGTAAACCCTTCTTCACGGGCAATGACCGCAAAGCCAGGATACATCTCCGTATGTTCGTAATGTTCTCCGGCAGCTGATGCCTTGAGGTTTTCAATGGTGCTCACGATAACGCCAGCGGGGAATGCGGCAGAGATCTTAACATCTCCTCCCTGGAGGAATTTAAACAGTCTCTTGGCGTGCTCTTTTTCCTGGCTGGCGGTTTCTTCAAAGATAGATGAGATTTGAACAAAACCTTCCTTTTTGGCTTTGCTGGCAAAGTAAGTGTAACGATTTCTTGCCTGGGATTCACCGGAAAATGCGGTCAATAGATTTATTTCTGTTTGACTACCCTTCAGGTCCATAAGTAGGTACCTCCTTTGATTCAATGATTAAAAGATTAGGATTCCGCAACCGACCCAGGCCCGGCGAGCGGCCTGAACATTCTTTTTCCGGCGCCGCAAACGGGGCATTTCCAATCATCGGACAAATCGTCAAAAAGTGTCCCTTTTTGAATTTTGCCTTTTCGGTCACCTCGGTCAGGATCGTAGATATAGCCGCAATTTGTGGTCTGGCACTGGTACATCTGTTCGGGTGTTGCCATGCTGTTTTCTCCTTATTAATCAGGCAATGAATAATAGCATCTTTTGGGCGAAATGACCGACCCACTCTTTTTCAATTTGCTGATGGCCTTTGATACCTCTTTGCTCTCTTCTCCAATCATCTCAGCCACCTCTCCGGGACGTACCGGCTTGCCAGCCTTCTTCATCGCTTCAAGAATTTTATTCTCCATCTTTTTCTCCTATAAAAGTTTAAATTATGCAACATCCAATTCCTTTTTCAGCCAGTTTTGTAACTCACCCTCTACGGCATAAACGCCTTTGGCAGTTGGAATGTCGTATTTGTTTTCATTTTTCAGTTCTTCAGGCACCTCGATTTTTGCCAGTTCAACCGCACCCTCATAATCCCTTTTGATAAAGTAGATCAACGGTGAGTCCTCCCATGTGTTTAAAACAAAATAATGGGACTCATCATCCTTGGATCGTACCATGGCGTATCCCCTACTCCAGTTGTTACCCCATTCAAGATAAAGTCTTACAGCTTCTTCAGGGGTCATACTCCAATCGATAGAATCGACAAGCTCGTCATTTTTTTTGAGTTCTTCTAATCCCATCATGGTTCCCCACCCCCCTTCACCGCTAACAATCGATCATTTGAGAAAACTGCACTCACCCTCTATTGGAATCGGTTTTCCACCATCCCTTTCTGATGTGAGCATTTTTCTCGGCCTCTGCCAGTTTTCTGATTTTGAAAGCGGAATCCCTTAAGACACCATAGAGAACACCGCAGCCATTATCTTCCCGCACCATATCTCCTTCATCGGCAATTTTCAGCATCATCTCCGCAATAGAGATGGTATTTTTAATGGTTTCATCACACGGCCTCATCCTTACACCCCCTGAAGGAAATAATAGAGAATATTTTAAGCAGATTTCGTGCCAAACAAATTTGCCGGGCGCATGGGGGTAAAAACCCTGCTTCAGATAGACTTTGACCGCTTTCACAGGGTCTATCCATGAAATCCATGGCCATCAGCCGATCCATGATACAATCGTGTCTCAAGAAACCCCGGGATCGCCAAGCACCGGAGAAGGACGCTTTTTTAGACAGCCCGGCCATGAAGATTATCCCATGGATGTCCACTTGAGGGAGGGATTCCATCAGGCTTATTTTCTAAGATGGGGGGTATTTCAGGTAAAATATAAAATTTAAAGAGGTTATGGGCATAAACCACCCAATGGAGACAAGCGAGGAAGCTGTCTCACATTGGATTATGATTCAAAAGTGTTTCATGATACATCGCTCTCGTTTTCAACAGGCCATCCGCCACCCAGCGCTTTGTACAGACGGATCAGGTTGAGTACCACATTGGCTTGGCTGACCACAAGCTCATCCTGTTGGTTAAACAGGCTTTTTTGAGTGACCAGCACATTGTTGAAATCCGTCAATCCCGTCTCGTACTGGACAACGACCAGATCCACAGCTTCCCGCGTTGCCGCCACCGCTGCCAGCAGCCAGTTCCGCCGGATTTTTTCCTGCTTGTGGGCGACAATGGCGTTTTTGACCTCCTCCATGGCCCTCAGCACCGTATCTTTATATTTAAAAAGATCCTGCTGAGCGATTTCCTTATGAAAGGCGATGTTGCTGCGGGTTTTGCCGCCGCTGAAAAAGTTCCACTTAATGGGTGATCTGATGCCCCAGGCCAGGCTCGATCCTCCACCCATATCCGAGAAAGAGCCGGTTTCCAGCCCGAAAAATCCTGAAATGGCAAATCGGGGGTAAAGGTCCGCTGTTGCGGCACCGATCAAGGCCGTTTGAGCGGCCAGCTCTTTTTCCGCCATGCGAATGTCCGGTCTCTGGCGCAAGAGGTCGGCAGGAACACCGATGCCGATATTTTTTCTGGCAAGGGGTATCGGCGCGGGTTTACCCAGTTTTGCGTGAAGGGTTTCGGTATTCATATCCAGGAGGACCGCGATCCGATTGATGATCGAATGAAGGCGGATCCGGAATGGGGGAATAGCGGCTTCCGTGTTGGAGAGGTTGCTCAGGGCCTGGGCCATATCCAGTTTTGAGCTGATACCGCTGTTATACCTGGCGCGGGTCAACTCCAGCATTTTGCGTTGGGTGGCGGCATTGGCTTCGGCGCATTGAATCTGGCGCTGACAGGAACGAATCTCAACATAGGCCAGGGCCACTTCGGCAAACAAGGTGACCATGACATCCCGGTAATCCTCAATGGACGCTTGGTATTCAGCCCCTGCCGCTTCGATCTGACGTCGTATTCGCCCGAAAACATCGATCTCCCATAAGGCGTCAACGCCCAAAGCGAACATGTTCTGTCCGTCAAACCCATTCGGCGGGGCCAGTTGTTCCAGCGGGCCGTGGTCGCTGTGCTTGAACCGGGAAGCCGAGCCATAAACATTGGCGTTGG
>JABGPV010000017.1 GCA_018644785.1 Deltaproteobacteria bacterium
CAGACAGGGCAGTATGAGAAGGCTCCATTTGAGGGTCCCCACCAATTCAAGCGGGACCAGGACCATCCTTTCCCTCGTGGAAAAGGTTTTCTTTCGCATCTCAGGCGTTGCCTTGAGTCCGGCATCCAAGAAATGAGGCAGGTCGGTTGATTCAATCGGGCCATAAATGATCTTAAAACCGGAAAGTTTCTTTACCAGGTGGGCCGCAATACCAGGGCCGGACAATTGCGGCAGGATCAACTCCCGGTGGGCAACGATCTGTGCCAGATTGCTGAACTCAATACGCCGGACCAGTTCCTCTGTACCGAACGTCCCCTTCCCTGCGGCACACCAAACATTGATGCCGTTGGTGTCCAATACCAGAATCCATGCATCGCGGGCCGCAAGCGCCTCACGAAGCCGGTCAAAGCTCATCTTGTAATTGGCGGTCACGAATACGCTGGTCTTCTCATCAGGATTTCCGAGGGCATACAAACCGGGATCAACCGTGAATTTCATACGTCTCACACCCCAACGGGCCTTGATACTTCCGAAGCGATCCGCCCACGTTAACGTGGAGGAAACCCGGGGGACACGCCCCACTTTGCTCTCAACATATCCTTCCACAAATGGCTGCTCCGGGCTCGGCAGGCTCAACTGAGCCGTTCCGCCCTTGGGTCAGCAGCCGGTTGTGGGGGATTGAACCGTTTGAAAATCTACGGTTTTCAGAATCATAAGGTCATCTTTTCCCTGGTTCATATTTAAGGGCTCCTTTATCCGGTCCATGTAAGGACCTCGGCAAAAAATAATTAAGTTTGTCTTTATCAGACGTTTAACGATCTCTGAAGGAGGGCCATATAATACGCCATAATCCCCTCGACCGTGCAATAACAGACACGCGGACCATCGACCTCCCCCTGTATCCAACCGGTTTTTTTCAAGACCTTCAGGTGTTGAGAGACACTGGATTGCGCCAAAGGAAGGGCATCCACAATATCCCCGCAAACACACCTTTCCGCTTGAGGCTTATTAACCAGAATGCGAATAATCTCCACCCTGGCTGGATGGCCAAGTCCTTTCGATAGTTCGGCCAACCTCTCTTTGCACACCTCCGCAGGGAGCGTCTCTATTTCCGTCGGATTCACCGGATGACCGTCACCCCAATGATATATTTCTTTCATAAAGAAATTTCTTTATCTCTCATGCTCGAGATCGGTTGATCGTTTATCGTAGATAAACGATTATAAAGATGCAGGACCTTCCTGTCAAGATCTTAATTTATTAGCGGTATTATGTCCCCAGAATTTTATTCAGCCTCAAAAATCAGAAAGATTCTGATAAAACATAACCGTTGCCGGGCTTGTGACCGTGGGGTCCGTCACCACATTAATGCAGGCCGGCTTCCCGGATTCAATGGCCCGATTTAAGGCTGGGATGATATCTTCATCCTTCGTCACCAGTTCTCCGTATCCCCCCAGGCCCTCCACCATCTTTTCATAATGCCGCATGCCGAGCTCCGCGCACGTGCACCGGTCTTTTCCGATGCTCATGGCTTGTGAATGCTTGATCATCCCCCAGGCACAGTCATTGTTGACCACACAGATAATGGGGATATCATGTCTGACCGCCGTATCAAATTCCATGCTATTGAAACCGAATGATCCATCTCCATTCAAAACCACCACGGGCTTGTCCGGATGTGCCAGCTTGCCGGCAAGGGCAAAGGGGATTCCCGTTCCCAGACATCCCAGAAGCGCACCGGCAGGAATCAGGACCCCAGCCTCATGTGACGACGTGAAGCCGGCCAGACCATAATAACTGGTGTCCCCGCCGTCAGCCACATAGAATGCATCCTCTCCGAAAACCGCCATGATCTGTGCCACCAACCGATTGGGATGAATGGGATTTGACGGGGTTTTGCGCTGTTCCAGCTCCGTGGTCAAGAAGGCGGCATAGACGTTTTTCAGTTTTTTGAGCCACTGGCCATGATCCCGCTTGTCAACCATTGGGGAAAGCTGGCTCAGCACATACCCGCAGTCCCCCACAAGACCGACTTCTGAAGATCGGTTCCGGTCAATTTCATCCTCCCGGATATCAATCCTGACGACCTTAGCGTCCGGAAACATCTTGGTGGCCTGCATCACCCAGTTGAAACGAACCCCGGCGGCCACGATAACATCCGCTTGCGGCGCGCCCGTCATAATGCCCGTAAAACCGCCGTCATTGATTGACAGGGGGTGACTGTCCGGCAGCCCCCCCCTCCCGTTATTTAACAACACAAAGGGAAATCCGGTCTTTTCAATAAATGTCTTAAGGACATCCTGGCACGCGCTCATCCGCACACCGCTTCCGCCAATAAACAATGGTTTTTGAGCGTTGTTGATAATCTTTGCAGCTTCTTTAAGTTCTGATTCATCGGGATGGGCGGATGATTTATGGACCCTTCGGACCGGCATATTTACGGTTTTGTCATCCACCGGAACAAACAGGATATCCGGGGGCAGCTCCAGGAATACCGGTCCCGGCCTGCCCATGGTGGCCTGGCGGAAAGCAATCGAAAGATATTCCGGAATCCGTTTGGTATCATAACAGGTGGCGCACCATTTGGTCACGGGTTTCACCATATCAATCTGATTCATTTCCTGCAAAGCCCCGGTCAGATCATCC
This sequence comes from Deltaproteobacteria bacterium, assembly GCA_018644785.1. Next base: position 2,647 of record JABGPV010000017.1, read on the forward strand.
CGTAGCGGGTGTCTGCCACAAAGCACGACCAGGGGCACATTATCCAGAAACGCATTGGCAATGCCTGTCAGGGCATTGGTGAATCCCGGACCGGCGGTCACCAGACACACACCGGGTTCCTTTTTATAAATGGACCATGCGTGGGCCATCATTGCCCCCGCCTGCTCATGACGGACGTCAATGGTTCGAATTCCGTATTCCGTAAACCCATCCAGAATATTTTCAATATGCCCCCCCGAGATGGTAAATACCATGCTGACATGTTCCACTTCCTTTAAATATTTTGCCACCAGGTGACCGCCGAATATTTCAGTCATACGTTCCTCCTTATACTACATTACCAGATTAACACCGTCTTCAAACCACTGGGCATAAACGGCCATTCCCAATACTTTCAGTTTGCCTTCGGCAGCCGCATTAAATGACGCATCCTTTTTCTTGCTTATCATCACGGAAAAACCAGTGGCCGCGTCTTTCCAGACCAGGGCCGCATCGAAATCTTTCTGATCACCGGTTACGGACGACAGTCTGCCCTTATCAAAAACGAACAATCTGGCCCGCTCACCGTCTTCCGTTTTTATCAGGATTCTTGCACGGGTCTTGCTGATATATTTCTTGAACGCCTTGTTTGTCATGGAAGCGATTTTCAAAATGATAGACAGCGTTAACAACAACAGTGAAAATCTCATAGGTATCTCCTCACAAAATGCAAAATGGGATCAAAATGCCATCACCGTTTTCATAGCCCGGTGTTTTTCCTTGTTTAAATTCACCTCGATCATTTGTGCATAGTCTTTCAGGCCAAATTTGTGGGTGACCAAGGCATCGGCCTTTATTTCACCTTTTTTCATCAAGTCCATGGCAATCTCAAACACATGCTCTCTTCTGCCGTTAAACTGGACATGCCCATAGGCATACACCCCTTTGATGGTCTGCAGTTTCAGCCATAGTGGTGTCAAATCCAGCTTAACATCCCCACCGATCCCCACCACGCTCAGTGTCCCCATGGCCTTCATCAGCCGCATGCTCAGATTCAGGGTGGTGCCGATCCCCACGGTGTCATACACCCGGTCGAATCCGCCCATGGGAATCTTCATACCGAGCATGGGTTTATAAACCCTGGCACCCGTAATGCGGGAAGTCCGGACAAACAGATCTTTTGAAGAAATCACCTCGTCCGCCCCCGCGTTTTTTGCCAGATCACCGGCAAATGAAGAGGGCTCAACAACAAAGACGCGGCACCCGGGGGCCAGGGCACGGATAGACTGGATGATCAGGTTTCCAATCACCCCGCCGCCAAACACCAGCACCTTTTCATCGGCTTCCGGCATGTTGTCAAATAGGGTCTGCAGTGCCACGGCCACCGGTTCCGTCATTACTGCGGACTCAAGGCTCAGAACTTCAGGGACCTTGAAAAGCTGAGACTGATGGGCGGCCAGATAGGGGGCGAACCCACCGTTAACACCGCTGTTGATGCCTAAAAACATACCCGGCGGCAAGCTCCCTTCAGCAAAATTTTCACAATTGCTGGAACGGCCGGCGCTGCATGGCCCACATATGGGGACAATTCCCCGGGCTTCACATGTCAGACCCGGATTGATCGCAACCGAATCGCCTTTTTGAAACCCCTTTACACCGGTTCCGAGTTCAACGATTTCACCGACAATTTCATGTCCGATCACGCAGGGAAAAGAGGTAAAAGGGGATGCACTGGGAGAATCATGCAACGTGATCAGGTTCAGGTCGCTGCCGCAAAAACCGCAGTACAGGGTTTTGATCTTTACCCAATCCTGCGCGAACAGTCTGGGTTCCGGTACTTCGGCAAGCTGAACAGTTTTAACCGGCCCTTTGTGAAACACCCGGGCGCCGAAAAAGATCCGGAGTATTTTGGCAACGATAAATCTGGGAACATTGACGTTAAACTGTAAAGCTTTCATAAGCCCTCCAGGTTAAACCCGCGTTTATCAACAATATGGGCCCCTCCAAGCTGCAGTATCATCGTAGGGAGAGTTTGCCGATTTTGTCAAGCCTTATCACTTTAACAATTCTGTTCATGCAATTCTTGACTAAAATAAACCGAAACGGTACGGTTCATCCAGGGATTGATTTTGAGTTAAGACTGTCCATGTGTTTCAGAGACTGACCGCCACTCACGAACCTGATACGGAAAGGAGATAAAAAATGGATGTAAAAAAAACAATCGAGAGAAAACACGTCCTTATTGTGGACGACGAACAGGATATGCTCGACAGCCTTGTGGAACTCCTGGATATCTGCCGACTGGATACGGCCCTCTCCTTTGATGAGGGGAAGCGTTTGATGGAAAAAAACGATTATGATGTGGCGATCCTGGATATCATGGGGGTGGACGGCTTCAAGCTTCTGGAAATCGCCAACCAGCGGAACATCCCGGCCCTGATGCTCACGGCCCATGCGCTTTCCGAGGAAAGCCTGAAACAATCCGCCGAAAAGGGCGCAGCCTATTACGCCCCCAAGGATGAAATCGGGCGCATAGATCTCTTCGTTGCGGATGTCATTGAAGCGAGGGAGGAAAAGAAAAATGTCTGGCTTAAATGGTTTGAAAGGCTGGGCAGCTACTACGATTCCCGTTTCACCGGATCCAACTGGCGAGAGAAGGACAAGGCTTTCTGGGACAAAAAGCTGAAGGAGACGCCCTATTACTAAGGCGGCAAGCCGCAGTTTCAGGTTTAAAGTTTAAAGTTTCAGGTTTAAAGTTTTATGAGAGTCTGCTTTCGCTGTAGGTCAGACCTGTTTCCCCCTTCTTGACCACGATATTCTTGAGCCAGCGGTCGTTTTCCTCCTCCGGGAAATCCGTACGGTAGTGGGACCCCCGGCTCTCGTCTCGCAACAATGCCGCCTGGCACACCACTTCAGAGAGCAGCAGCATATTTTCGAGTTCAAGGCATCGGACAAGATCAGAGATCTTCCCCACGGAAGCCGCTACAACCCCGGACCGAAGTTCCGATATTTTTTTAAGGGCTTCGGTTAGACCTTTCGGGTCACGCAGGATACCGGCCTTGAGCCACATGATCTCCTTGAGCGATCGACACAAAACCTTCGGGTTCTCTCCATTTCCCCCAAACCGTAATTGCAGACGGGCTTTTTCATGGTCGATCATTTCACCCGGTGGATCCACGGGACCCATCTCCTTCGCCCCGGCAGCTGCCCTTTTCCCCGCAATTCTCCCAAAGGTAAAAATCTCACACAGGGCATTGCCTCCCAGGCGGTTGGCGCCGTGGACCCCCGCAGTCGTCTCTCCCGCTGCAAAGAGACCCGCCAGGGGTGTTTCCGCATTTTTGTCAATCACGATGCCACCCATGCAGAAATGGGTCGTGGGGCCGACAACCAGGGTTTTCTGATCGGGATGCCATGCGGAGGGCAGAAGCGTCGCCAACGGCGCCAATCGCTCTTCAGCAATGGGGCTGAGATCCATAATGATCCCGCCATCCACCCCCCTGCCCGCCAGGAGTTCTCGCATAATGGCCTGGGCCAGTCGGTCCCGTGTCAGTTGCATGGGATCATTGAGCCCGTGCTTAATAGCGATATCCTCACCCGCCCTGTTCCTGAGGATCGCCCCTTCAGCCATGACCAGAACTTCAGAAAGGATGAGTCGATTCCCGAACCTGCCCGCGGCCGTGGGATAAAATTGAACAAACTCCATGTCTTTCAGGGGAAGGCCTAAGTGTAGGGCCAGGGCCTGGCCATCGCCGGTAATTCCCGCAGCATTGTTTGTGTGCAGATACACCTGCCCGAACCCGCCGGTGGTCAGAATCACACTCCCGGCCGTAAAAACCAGGAACCGCCCATCATGGGAAACCCCTGAAGCGGCGGCGACGCGATTGCCCGACGAAAAAAGGCGGGTAATAAATACCCGATCGACAAACCGCACACCGATCTTTTCCGCATACTGCCTTAGCGGCAGAATCAAATCACTGCCGGTTCGATGTTGTCCGCGAATTTGCCTGGGGAAACGGTGTCCGGCGATTTGCTCGATTTCGAAGCGCCCCTCTTTTTTCGCAAAAACCACCCCGCATTTTTCCAGAAAGGAGATCTCGGTCTTGGCCGCCTCTACCATTGCGGACACCAACTCCGGATCATTCAAAAAACGTCCGCCCTTGACCGTGTCCTCCAGATGAGCCCGGCCCCCGTCGCGCTGATCACCCCAACCGGAAACAGCAATAATTGCTTTGGCAATATAGGTGTTATTGGCGTATCCCACCTTTGCCTTGGAAACCAGGAGCACATCGGCGCCCGACGCTCTTGCTTCAATGGCCGCCCGCAGACCGGCCCCGCCACCGCCGATGATCAGCACGTCACAATTCATCTCTGTAATCCCATCGAATTTCATCTCTTAATTCACCTTTCCATGATCCGCATGCTTTAACAAAATATACTGATCAACCGGGGATTGAGAATATCAACAGTTCAAACAACTTGCAAATCAAATCGTTCCAGATTAAAAAATCACTTTTTCATGTTGCACCGGCGTCAATGTTTACAGTAAGAATAAAGAAGCGCAAAATAGACCCGAAGACCCTGCTGCCCTTTAGTCGTTTGGCTGGGATTTGATTTTAAAGCGCCATAATGGCTCCGTCTCCCGGAATAGGAATTTCTGTAACGTCAATGCCGTCCAGATTAAAATGTTACCTTGTGATTCCCCTATCCCCCGGGTACAAACTTCACGAATTGCCTTCCTGCTCCCGGCAACTGCTGGCCGCAGCCATCAGGCAGGCCGAAGGGTTTATCCGCCTGCCCGTTTTGCCGATCGGTGTTATCAGACCCCGTGGAGAATGTATTCATCTGCACACAAAAAAACATTTGAACATCGGCACTTTCTTTAAACGGGGAACCCACCTGTTCATAAACGTGGGTCTTCTGGCCTCGGACGCGCCCCCGATTGAGCAACTGGTTCAATGTGCTAACCAGGGCGAATGGGCCTGGTCCGGACAGGCCGGCAGCAACTCCCTTCATGCCATGGCGTTTTACGTTCAGGGGTTTCTACGAAAAACCAGCATTGTCCCTTCCCATGACAAACTTCGGTGGGCACTCTTGCAACTGACCGTTTGCCTAAACGAAAGCCCTTCACTCAATAAACCCGGTCAACCCAATAGCTTTCCAGGCAAACTGATACCACCCAATACCGCGGGCATAGATCGTTCACCGGCAATGGAGAGTATTGGCGAGGGTAAACGCCGACCCGCAGCTCTTGACCCCCGTTTCCTGAATACAGCCTTTATGGAAATTGTCTCCAAGCCCGTTACCGGAAGCGTGGCGTGTGAAGAGACAGATGCCATGGCATGCGCACTGTTGAAGCACAGAGATCAGTCTGCCGTCCCCTGGATTTTTAACGCATGGGTCAATGAAATAGAATATCGAAAAGGTTCAACCATTCCAAAAGCCTTTCCTCCTGATATCCACCTTTCGACCACCGGCATATGCAACATCAATTGCCGATTCTGCAATTATGAACATGGTATCGCCAGAGATGATTACGTTCAACCGGAACAGATCCGGAAAATGACCTATCTTCACCATGCACAGACACTTCGTCTCTCAAGCGGACTCGGTGAACCCTCCTTAAATCCCCACTTGTCCGAAATCATTCGTGTCGTTTCAAAAGCTTTTCCACACCTTCAAATGGGCTTTTTCAGCAACGGCTTTGCTTTGAATCAAAACGGATTGCTGGAGGCCATTGTGGGAAATGTAAACTGGATACATGTTTCACTTAATGCCGCATCTCCCGAATCATATCGGGCGCAGTGCGGAATGAATGGATTTGACCAGATATCCAGCAACCTGTCTCGCCTGCATGCGGCAAAAAAAGAACGTAAGAACCTGATGCCGCTGACCATGGGCTCCATGGTATTGAACCGGAAGAATCTGGACGACCTGCCCAGGATGCCTGCACTCTGTCGCCAACTGGGCATCGATAGGCTGACCGTCTTTCCCTTTTTCGCACTGGGCTCACATGATCCTGCCAAATTCGGACCTGATGATACCCTTGCAGCCTGTATGCCCCCATATGAACGCCTCTATGAGAAAACCGTGAGGGCCTCGGAACGACACCGGGTTACGCTGGAAATCCCGTCTCCCAACTCCCAGTCGACATCGTCTTTCGGAATGCCTCAGAGAAAACTTTATGATTTTGCGCAAATTGAGTCCAATGAATGGCCCCTGGGACGTTTTCTAACGGGTTTGAAATTTGAAAATCCCGAAGGAAGTTACTGTGATTTCCTATGGCGCTATGCCGCTATCGGCAGCACCAACAATACCGGACACAGCCCCAATGAAACCCATTTTCTCTATCCGTGTGTGGGCCCGCTTTCCAACGTAGACCTGTCCAGGAGAACCGCTTTTCGCTTTCAGGACGAAAAAGGGTTTTTAAATCTCTGGCAACACCCGGTTTTAAACCTTCTGCGAGAAGCTCAGCACAGGTCCGGCGTTTGCAGCGTCTGTGATTTGTGCCGGAACAACGACGTGCGGAATCCAAAACATTTCCGATCCTTAGAGGAGGAGGTCGCCCGTTTTGCGGCGTCTCACCGAAAGGCTGAAAGAAATACGGAACAAGAATAAAACCCTACAATATGGGAATTTCCAGATAACGCTCAAAATTATTCTGTTTTTCAGCGTGAGCAATTCGTTCGAGGGTTTCCCCCATGGCTTCAAGGGTCTTCTCCATAATCAGATCATCATGGGCATACGATGGCAACATAATACCGTTGTAGGTGGTGATGCCCCGTTTCAGAAGCTCCTGAATATAGAGGGTCCGTTTCAATCTCAACCGGTCGGCGTCTGATTCATGAAAGATCAACGCCGTTCGAAAGGGCGGACCTTTGCAACCGGCATTCACCCCGGTCGTGGCGCAGAGGCTGTTTAACCCGTTTTTCAGTCTTGTTCCATAGTCCCAGATCGTCTCGGCAACCGGTTCGGAACGGTAAATTTGAATAGCGGCTTTGGCCGCGGCAAAAGAATAGACTTCGCCCTTGAAGGTGGGTCCATAATGAGTCCGCTCCATGCACTGCTCGAAAATGTGAGTCTTTCCCACCAAAGCGGCCAGGGGCATTCCCGATCCGATGGCTTTTCCCAGGCAGGCGAGATCCGGCACGATTCCTGTTGCTTTCTGCACACTGCCGGTCGGATATCGATACCCCGTAATAATCTCGTCGAAAACCAGGAGCGCACCCTCAGACCGTGTCGCCTCGGCAATGGTTGCCAGAAAATCTTTGTCCGCATCCTGCTCAGGCCCCTGGATGCTCTCCCCGGGCCCTGAAGGCTCAAGCATAACAGCGGCCAGATCCCCCTTAAAACGCTTAAAAAGACGGAAGAAATCATCCCGGTCGTTAAAACGGAATCGATGGATAAGCGGTTCCGGCCTGTCCGGCACGCCGGTAACACCAAAACCATCCGCCTCAACCCAGAAATCCTGCCAGCCATGGTATCCACTGCACAGAATAACCCGTTTTCCCGTATGAAGCCGCGCCAATCTTGCGGCAACCGTACATACATCGGAACCGTTTTTCCCGAAAACCACCATTTCAGCGCAAGGGATGTCTTCCGTCAACATCCGTGCCACATCCATTTCCAGGTAACTTGGAAACGGCATCAGCGGCGGCATTTCAAGAACGTCGCCGATGGCCGCCTGAATGCGATCATCCGCATAGCCCAGAATCGTACTGCCCCAGGCCATAATATAGTCAATATAACGGCGACCCGCCTGGTCCCACAAATGACATCCCTTGGCTTTAGACACAAACAGAGGGAAGGTCATTCCCTCGCCGCTTCGCTCAATTCCCCCGGTAGGCCGATAATGCCATGGGTTCACGGATCTGGAAACTTCAAGCGGGTCATCGGATGAAGAACCTTTGGAAGCATCGGAATTCAATGTCATCTTCAGCGGCGAAACACCTCGCTCGCTGAACCAGGCAGCGCCTTGGTCTACGAGTTCAAGCGAAACCGGGTGCTCTCCTTCCTGATGGGGAACGTTCAAAGGAAAACAAACCGTCGTCTGCTCGCCCGGTTTAATCATACTTCTCGGCATCTGATAGGTTCCGACCACCCGGCCATCCAACCTCAACACCAGATCAATACGACTTCCCCCGGGATCATCCCGGCGCCAGGTAAAGTCCCCACTGTTTTCCAGGGTGATCCTGGCCCCATAAATACTGCCGGCCATCAATTGATCGGGAATGTTATGGCTGACATAAACAACACCGTAAATTCTGCCGTCCCCGGGTGTTTCCCTCAGAAAACCAACCGTCGATGAAAACCTCATTTTTTGATTTTTAATTCGGTGCCACAGGAGCCGACTTTTGGTCATGGGTTGTTCTCTTTATGGATTCAAAAATGTTTTATCCTCGAAACCATGCGGATACACCGCCCTTTAAAACTTCCAGCTCGGAATCAAATAAAAATGTCTGAGCGTTATCAAACGATGATTTTCCTTCGCGGGTCAGATGAAACTGCAAACGGCGCAGGCCTGCGCGGAAGGGCGCTTTCAGGTTAAAGACAATATGGGTCCGGTCCTCCGGGGGCACGTTTCGCCTCAACGGGACTTTTTTCCACAATTTTCCATCCAGGGAAACAGACAGCACCACCGGGTTGCCATTGGGGTCCCCGGAGGCAGAGGGCCAGACAAGCTTCCCCGCGTTCATCAAAAAGACCCGGCAGACTTCTCGTTCCCCCATGCGAATGGATGTGGGAATTTCTTTTCGGAGAATCCGCACGGGGAGTGACCCTCGTCTCAGGCTGACCGGATCCGTGGCATCCAGGGGCAGTCGCTTTTCGGCCTGAAGCGCCAACATCCTTTCGTGTACCTGGATCAAGGCATTGGGGATATCAATGCCGTGCGGACAACGACATGTCTTGTCATTACAGGTTCTGCACGCGGCTGCGGGCCAGGGATGGATATGGAAATACTGCAAACCATCGATGGTTTCAAATGTTTCCGATGGATAATTGGATATATAGGCATCCCGAAACAACCAGGAAACCGGCAGGTTTCGACTGCAAAGGCGCTCACAAAAGCCACAGCGGTTGCAAAGCCCTTTTTGAAGCGTTTTTAATGCATCCCGAATTTGGTGAGCCGATTTGTTTTCAACATCGTTAAGGCCATGTCCGGCCCGGGCATTTTCATCCGCCTCCGCCACCGAGGCGGTTCCCGGAACAACGGCAGTGACCGCCGGGTTTTCCAATATGGCTTGCAATTGATCGCCGGCTGAAACCGCCTTGGAAGGGGTTGCAAACACGTGGTAGGGCGGAAAAGCCATGCTTTTTGAAACAAGCCCGCCGGCCAGCGGCTTCATAATCAGCAGGCTGACATCCTGTTTCAAGGCAAGGGGGAAAACCTTTCTCTTGTTCAGGGAGATATTTTCAATCTTTTTGTGATCCGTCGGGCAGTACGAAAGCAGGTGAAAACCCAGAAGGTTGTAGGCCATCATCACCGCATCGAACCTGCCGGAGCCAATCAAACGGGAAACATATTCGGCCGTCCCATGGGTGCTGCAGAAAATGCCACCCAGCCGACCCTCCGCCTTTTTCTTCTCAAGATACGCCACCATACCGGTGGGGCCCCATACATCTTCCCCGAGATATTCCCGGTCGTCGATACAGGCGATACCGAACATTTCCAGCCGGCTTTTTCCCAACACCCGGCATGTGTTCTCAAAAAGGTACTCAAAGTGCGCCATATCCCCGTACCCTTGAGAGAGCATCGTGACATCTTTTCCATATTCCCGAATCGCTCCGGCCACCAGATTTTGGGTTCCATCATAATCAGGCGCTACATGTACCCAGTTGACACCCAGGTGAAACCCCCGTTTCAAGATTTCCATTGCCTGTCGCTCCGGTACAAGTCGCAACTGGCATGTACCAAATCCCACAGCGCTCAGATAAACATCCGTTTTTGCGACTCGGTTATATTTCATTTCGGTCGATTCGGCTCGCTTCAGGCGCATAATGGAAAAATCAGAATTCAATCCCCTTTCTCGCGCCGATGCCATTCTTAAAGGGATGTTTAACCTCTTTCATCTCCATGACAACCGTTGCGTGTTTCATCACGTCGGTCTTTGCGTAACGCCCGCCCAGCATAAGATGTACGCCTTTTGGTTTTTTCAAAAGCAAGTTCCGTACCTCATCGGGGTGAATGAAACCATAATTAACAGCGATATTGATTTCATCCAGCACCACCAATCCATAACGGGAGGAGAACACAATCTCCTTCGCACGCTCCCATGCTTCCCTTGCCGCTTTTTTATGATTTGGGTCCGCATCAGGATTTTCTTTGTCCACAAATCCCTCCCCCATAGTCTCAATCTCCACCATGGGCAAATTTTCAATGGCCATGACCTCCCCATAAAGCCGGGGAGACTTAATGACCTGAAGGATAAAGGCGGGCATACCCATACTGCTCATGAGCAGGGCCTTGCCCAGACAATAAGTGGTCTTTCCCTTACCCTTGCCGGTCACCACTTCGATGGGGCTTTGATGTTCATTCGGGGACGGTGCCTGAACCGCCATTTCCGTTACAAGATCGGCTTTGCCCATAATTCCATCCGAAGCCTCGGATCCTGTCAGGAGCAACTCCACATGGGCCGCTTTTTCCCGCATCAGTTCCAGGATTTCGTTCACCGGAATCAAGCCATTTGAAACCGGTTCCAGAACACCATCTAAGACCACCAAATCATAAGTGCCGGACAAAGCAGCCTCCACCGCACTTTGAAAGGCCTCTTTTGCCGCCCCACCGACCATGCCCGGATCCTTTTTTGAACCCTTCAAGGCTGAAGCGTCAATCACCAGGTTCGGCGCCAGGGATGCGGCGGCCGTCTTTTCCCCACCCTCCAGATCATGGTGAACAAAACGGGTGATGAGTGAGCGAAGCCCATAACCTGAGGCGCGAAGCGCCAGCCCAAAAGGTGCAAAATTGGCTTTTCCCGATGGGCTTGTGTAAACCTGTATCAATCCCGTTTCCTGATTGGTTGATGATATCTTCTTGTTTTTCATGGTAGTTTAAGACTTTCAGAAAAGTATTTGCACGTCAATAATATTGCCCGGTGTCAGACATTGCACCCCTTCGGGAATCCGGATCAGGGCCTGGGCCCGGGCCTGGGACTGAATCCGGCTTTTCATGTGATGCGGGATAGCCCACCACTCCCCTCCCCGCTTTTCCAGGCTCGCCTGGAAGAACTGGGTCCATGTGACATCCCCACGCACCTCCTCTGCCAGCCGTACTTTTTTCAATGGAAACGGCGTGTTAGGTTTTCCCGCCATCTGAAGGAGTCCGGGCAGGGCAATCTGAAGAAATGCCATCTCATTAGACGGGGGCCCGCCGGGAAGGCAGAAAATGGGTTTGCCATCCAAAATCCCCAGCGCCACAGCCTTTCCCGGACCGAGCCGGACCCGGTGGAAAAGCATCTCCCAACCCATTTCATCCAGGATTCTAGTGGTCAGATCCCGCTCGCTCTTCCACGCGCCGCCGCTGGTCAGCAGGGCATCATTTTTTGAAAGGAGTTTTTGGAAAGTCTTTTCGAGTTCATGGGGATGATCCCGAACAACGGACGTTTCCCCCGACATGCCGAAATAACGCAACCACGAATAAAGCGTCACCATATTGCTGGCATACAACTGGCCGGGCTTAAGGGAGTGCCCGGGCGCAATCACCTCATCCCCGGTAGCCACAATGCCAACACGAGGGTGCGGACATACCTTCACCCGGTCCAGACCACCGGCAGCCAAGAGCCCGGTCAGGGCTGGCGTCAAGGCCTGCCCCCGTTTCACAATGAGACCCTCTTTTGCCACATCACTGCCTTGAAACAGGAGATTGCATCCGGACGGCGCATCCCGGAAACAGATCACCTTGTCGCCGCGCCGTTCCGTGAATTCAACGGATACAACCGCATCGGCGCCTTTGGGTATCACAGCGCCGGTCAGTATTTCAACCGTCTCACCGGGCTGAACGGTCTTCAGGGTGGGGTCCCCGGCAGCCAGGGTACCGGAAATTCTGAGCGGAATGCCGTTTTCACGCGACGCTTGGGTGATATCCGATGAAACCACTGCGAACCCGTCCCGCAGGGAAGACGTGGCCGATGGACAATCCACCACCGCCCTCAGATCCTCTGCCGCCACAAGACCACACACCTCATGAACGGGCATTGGCGCCGGCTTCAGGGTCCGAATGGCATCGAAAGTCAGGGAAAGCGCCTCTTTCAATCCGATATCATAGGTTCGAGCCATGTGAATATCCCTCGTTTGATTGAAGCAAAACCCGGTCGTTTAAGGCCGAAAATGTTTTACGCACAACGCGAACCCGCTCAGGATCAATATCAGCTGAAACATAACATGCCCCTTCCCCACCTTCAGCCAGAACCTCTCCGCCAGGGTCAACGATCATGCTGTGACCGGCAAAGGCCTTACCGTCACTGGTTCCGGCACAGTTACAGGAAAAAAGATAAGAGAGGTTTTCGTGTGCTCTGGCCCGGTTAAACAGGCGCCAGGCATCCAGTCGCGCCAGGGGCCAGGCCGAGGGCACCAGAAAAATCGAAGCCCCCTGATCCACCATGAGTCGATAAAGCTCGGGAAAGCGCAAATCATAGCAGGTGGTAATCCCCGCTTTGCCCCATGGCAGATCCACGACCACCGACTTTTTACCCGCCTTCAACAGCTTCCGCTCTTCCGACTGGTATCCAAAAAGGTGAATCTTCCGATATTGGGCCATAATCCCGCCGTCAGGTCCCAGAAGAAGGGCAGCGTTGAACAAGTCGTCGTCCTCTCGCAACACCAGGCTGCCCATCAGGATATGAATCCCCATAGCCGAGGCCCTTTCTCTCAAAGCTGACACTGTGGGGCCGTCAATGGGTTCACTCTCCTTTCGGTACCGATGAAACGAAAAATAACCGCAAGGCCACAATTCCGGCAGCAGTATCAAATCGCTTGGCGGCGCCTGGTCCAGCAGATCCAATGCTGCTTCAATATTTTCTTCTTTACGCCCGTCTTTAATTTCCATCTGAATGCTGGTAACACGCATATTGGCGATCCTTTCCAAACTTTACATTCAAAGCTGTATTTTGTATAACCCAAACCCTTACGATTAGGCAACCCCCCATATAGAGAACAAAGGAACAGCCCATGATCACGTTGCTGGATTACGGCGCAGGAAACGTCAGAAGCGTCATCAACGCCATCGAAAGTCTCGGCGAACAAGTCCATCTTGTTAAAACTGAAAATGATATCCTTTCCGCCGAAAAGCTGGTCTTTCCCGGGGTTGGCGCCTTCGGCAACATGATGAAAATTCTGCACCGAAAAAATTTTATCGCACCACTACTGGATTATCTCAAAGCCGATCGTCCCTTCCTGGGCATCTGCCTGGGGCTCCAGGCCTTGTTTGAAAAGAGTGAGGAAGCACCGAACATTCCGGGGTTGGGGTTTATCCCGGGCGAGGTGCAACGCTTTTCCACTGACCTTTCAGTTCCCCACATCGGCTGGAACGGACTGAATATTCAACAACCATCCAGACTGTTCGCCGGTCTTGAAGGTAACGAAAAATTCTACTTTGTCCATTCCTACCACGTTAAACCCAGCACGGATGCCACCGTACTGACCACCACTGATTACGGCTATGGGTTTGTCAGCGCCATCCAGAAAGGAGACGTGACCGCCACCCAGTTTCACCCTGAAAAAAGCGGAAAATCAGGGCTTCGCATACTGGAAAACTTCATTAGGAAAGAGGGTAAAATGGCAATGCCCCCGGAAATATCAAGTCGTACTTGCCTGGCCAAACGCATCATTGCCTGTCTGGATGTTCGCACCAACGACCGGGGAGATCTGGTGGTGACCAAAGGGGATCGGTATGATGTCAGGGAAAATGGCGATGTTCGGAACCTGGGCAAACCGGTGGATCTGGCACGGAGGTACTACCAGGAAGGCGCCGACGAAATCACCTTCCTCAACATCACCGGATTCAGGGATTTTCCGCTGGAAGATATGCCCATGCTTGACGTGCTGAGACAAACTTCCAAAAACGTCTTCGTCCCCCTCACCATCGGCGGCGGCATTCGGGATTACACGGACAAGGACGGCAGAACCTATACAGCCCTGGAGGTCGCCGCAAAATATTTCAGGTCCGGCGCGGATAAAATATCCATCGGCAGTGATGCCGTCCTGGTTGTTGAAGCCCATCTTAAAACTGGCCTGAAAACCGGCCGGAGCGCCATTGAAGAGATCGCCCGGGTCTATGGAAACCAGGCCGTGGTCATTTCCATCGATCCGAGGCGGGTATACGTGGAAAACCCTGAAGACGTCCAGCACCGGGTGATCAAAACGGACATCCCCGGGCCCAACGGCGAATCCTATTGCTGGTATCAATGCACCATCAAGGGAGGCCGGGAGGGTCGAGATCTTGATGCGGTCACGCTGGCACAGGTTTGTGAAACATTGGGTGCGGGTGAAATCCTGTTGAACTGTATTGACCGGGACGGCACCTCCTTGGGGTTTGACCTGGAACTCATCAATGCGGTCAAAGAGGCCGTTTCCATCCCCGTTATTGCATCCAGCGGCGCCGGGTGCCCGGAGCACTTTCTGGAAGTCTTCAAAAAAACTGACGCCGAATCAGCCCTGGCCGCCGGAATCTTTCACCGCAAAGAAGTGCCCATCGGACAGGTGAAGAGCGAGTTGAAGAGTGAGGTGGAAATCAGAGTTTAAATTCTGATACAATCACTTTGAGAGTTCATCTCTCACATTTATAACACGTTGCAGTTGCAGGTTTTTTTGGGCTACAGATATATGTCGTTACAGAACAGACCCATGCCGACTACAAGGTTTCTTCTTTCTGTCCCGTAGGGACGTATGAAAATAGCCCGGCAATTCATTGCCGGGATTTGTTCATGTAACCGTAATTAGTCCCGTAGGGACGGCAGAGCTTGAAAGCTCCATTCTTCAAACCCAGATATATCGATCATTATAAAAGACCTCGTTTTTCTTCAAAAAATCAAGGTATTCTTCTTTAAATGTGAAGGCTGATATGGGAATTTCCCACTCGTGATTTCTTTTCCGGCTATTTTCTGTCGTCCCGATGGGACTAAAAAATTCCGTGGTCATCAAACCCGGCAATGAATTGCCGGGCTATTTCCATTTGAACCGCAGAATATCGAATTGCGCCATCGGCGTGATCGAATTATGAAGTTCTCTCTAAATTTTGTTTGGCGATGCTTACACTTTTTGTAATAATTGAAATCAGTTGGTTGTTTTAAACAACAGACCAATAGCGGGTATGATGGGACCGTTCATGTTCACTACTGCGGAATCAAAGGTCTGTTTCCCAATAAAAATTAACCCGTTGCTCTCCAAGGAAGGTGGCAGGCCGTGCTGATAGTCCAACAACAGGGCGACTGCAAGATGTCGCGGCATTTAATCGTAACCGGAACGTCGCATTGTGCCATGTTCAAATGAAATATTGAGCTCATCTACCTACCCAGCACTACTTGATATATCTGAAATATTTACAGGTTCTCGCCTCTTGAATTCCACGTGTATCGTGGCCAGCGGTCCATCATCTGAACGAGGATATCACAGAGTTTGCTCGGGTTGTGTTTGATAGCAGTTATGTTGCGTGTATGATTATGTTGCGAGAGTGTTTATTCCCTTCACCGGAAGAGTGCCAGATCTATTCTTCTGTGGGCAAAAAATTACTTGACGGAACTATAATATAGGCAGACTTCCGTCACATAACGACAGTCTACAGATAAAGCGACCACAACATGTTGGGGGTCTCAAGCATTGCTCGGAGGCCTTTTTGAAATATTCACCGGTGGTGAGTTGTGTTTCATCTACCAACACCCTGCCCACCTACTGTATCTAGAGGTATTTCCAAATCTCGGAGTATCAAAGAAATCGTTCAAAGACCCGAACGAAAAGGCCTAAAACCATGCATAATGCTCAGACTTCTTCAATCAAAACCCAGCAACCCGATGGCTTATCTCACTGTTTGGGTTAAACTTGAGGAAAGCCTTTCCCCACTATCCTGGTTCGCGACAATCAGAAAATTCCTACATCGGACGCTCCGGCCAGCAGGCAGGGCCTTCGCGCTTCGCCTGCTTCAGCCCTTTGCCTGCGGCCCCCGCTCCCTGCGCTGAAAACCCGATGCCCATGGCGCTGACGCGCTCCAAAATGTAAAAAGGTGAAAACTCAAAAACTACTGCGCCCTTGCGAGGCGGAAGCCCAGGTCGTTGCCGCTGACCCCAGGCTCACCCCTGAAGCGATTCGCCGTCCGGCAGTCCTTGGCGCCGTCAAACCAGCTACCGCCACGATAAACGCGATCACCACCTGAAGAAGATCCTGCTGGGTCGGTTACGGAACCTGATGGGAATCCCCCATACCTATCCTGACACCACTCCCACACGTTCCCGTGCATGTCATAAAGTCCCCACTTGTTGGGAGAAAATGTACCCGCCGGGGTTGTTTTCATCCGATAATTCCCTTTCTTGCAATCCTTGCCGGGATAGTTCCCATTGTAATTCGCCTGCTTGGTGGTAAGGCAGTCACCCGTATAGAAGGGTGTCTTCGCACCAGCTCTTAACGCATACTCCCATTCGGCCTCAGTGGGCAGACGGTATTTGTTGGTCCTTTCCATCTGGTTGAGCTTTCGGATAAAGGTCTGCGCATCATTCCATGACACTTTTTCTACCGGACAATCATTTCCGCAGTTCTTGAAACCTGAGGGATTAATCCCCATGACCCGCTCCCATTGCCCCTGGGTCACCTCCGTAGTCTGCATAAAAAATCCCCGGGTTAGGGTCACCCGATGCTGCGGGTGCTCATCTTGATAATATTTTTCCATGCCGCCATACTGACTTGCAACTTTCGATGGATCGATGGCGCTCCCCATCAGAAAGTTCCCCTGCGGAATATACACGAATTCCATCCCCAGGCTGTTACGCACCTTTCGCTCAATCGTCGACTGCATCGCCGCAAGCCGGATGTTTATGTTCTCATCCTTCCTCGCTGACAAAGTTACCCAACGTTTTTCCGTTTCATATCCTTCCGCAGAAACCTCCAAATGATACCGTCCCGGTTTCAATTCCATTCCCTGGTAAAATACCGGAGCAATGTTCAAAACCCGCACCCGGGCATCTTCAGGCACCGCCTCTATAAAGAGTCTCCCTTGACTCGGCATGGCCTCAATCAACTCCACATAAACGCTCATGCCACGTCCCGATTCCAGTCTAACCCGCTTTTCATAAGAATCATAACCATCCGCCGCAATCAGTAACCGATGGCTCCCCGGTGAAACCGAAATATCATTCAACGGCGTCTTTCCCACCGGTCGGCCGTCTACCAGCACTCGGGCACCGGTCACATTGGCACTCACCGACAGGGTCGTGCGGCTTTCAGCCGGGAACGTGGCCGATACTGTAGCGCCGCGCGTTGCCAGTCGGAATACAAAATCCCCTTTGTCCAAACGGATGTCTTTGATTTTACCGTACTGGGGGTGCTGCGCGGGGTTGTACTCGGGCACCTTGTTCTTTAGATAAAGCCCCAGCTCCTCCCCGGTAATATAGCCATCGGGAATGGGTTCTCTGTCTCGGCCTTCCAGAAGATCTAGGAAGGCCACTTTGAAGATACTGTGATCCGGCACCGGCTCATTGGCGCGGCCGGCGGTAATGAACTGCCGCACCGGTAGTTTGATGCTTTCAGAGATGTTCTGAGGAACCACACGTTCCCGCAGATTGAGAACAGATCCAGAGAAGCAGCTGTCAAACATAAACAGGACATGACGCGCCTTGACCTTCTTGGCCCAAGTCATCATGGTCTGCATATCAACACTTGACAGCTCAAAACCCATCGGATCCGTTTCAGGCGACGGTGCGTCCACCATTACGAGATAACCCAGATCCTCGTTTGTGGCCATTTTCTCGGTATGGCCATGTCCGGCATAGTAAAAGAGAAGGCGGTTGTTCCTGTTCCTACCGTATTTGTAGCAAAAGCGGCCAAAGACCTCATTGAATGAACCCCGGGTCAGGTTTTTTTTGAGGGTCACCTTGAATCCGTTCCTTTTGAGGGCTTTCGCCACATCGTCCACGTCTCTTAAGGCGCCCGGAAGGGGGTCCCAGCCATTGCTGTAATTTCCGTTCCCCAGCACCAGGGCGTAGGAGTTGTTGTAGAGATGGATCTCTTTTCCTTCCGGCGTGGTGGCAACGACGCGTACCGCCCAGGCGGAAGTTGCGGCCCACAGGAGCGCGCACAGCACAAGAACAAGAGAAGTGATGGCTTGCGATATGATCCCGGGGTGTTTCATGGGTCTCTCCTTAATCATATGCGTTCCCACGCGGGAGCGTGGGAACGAGGGGTGGTTACGGGGTGGTGGTGAATTTCCAGACGGCCTCATAAAACCCGGTCCCTGAATCTGGGCTATCACTCACCGGCACCACCTTGATGGCACGCGTGTCCCGCGACAGTTGTTCCTGGGTTCCCCCGTACCCCCGCAGCCCCGAGCCCGCCGACCGGGTCTCCACCCGGCCCAAAGGGGTTTCGCTTGCGTAGACCACAATCTGTTCTTCCCCGTAATTATTCATGACCTTGATGGCGAAACGGTCCCCCTCGCCGGGGACCCGGTAAAGCGTTCCCCCGGCAAACCGGCCGTTGCTTCTATAATCGTTGGGGAGGAGCTGGGTAATGGTCCCTTCCGAATCCACATTCATGATCCGGGCGTAAAAATCACGGTTGCCCATCATATGGACCACCACCTTCTGACCCTTGTGGTATGCTTTCTGCGGGGTCCAGACTTTCACGGTCAGGGGTCCTTGGGCAAACAGGGTCTGAGGGGCCTCTTTTTGTTCTTCAGACGGCTTGAGATCGTATTTCACCTCGGCCCTGATCCACACATGATACCGGCTGTCCTTGAGCCCGTGATCCTTTTGCGCCAGCACCGTGACAACCCCTTCCGCGCCGCTCTTGATGAAATCGTATTCCAGTTTTCCGTTTTTGATCAACGAGTTGGATTCAAGGCGCACGCGGGCCATTTCAAGGGCCTGCCTTTTGGCAATGGAAAAGGCCTCGGTCCGTACCTGCCGGGGGGTGGTGTCCTCCCCGAGATAGGCGTAGCTGTTCACTTCATGGATGGAGGAGCGCTTTTCCTCATCCGGAACCACCTGGAGTTGCCGCAACGGAATTCCCGCCAATTTCTGACCGGAGGTCTTGCGGGCCGTTACATTCTGAAGCAAGGGGTATTGATCTTTCGGCTTCAAGATTTTTCCGTCAAATGAAACCAGACCCGAGGAATCAAGGAAAACCTCCCCGGGGCCGACTGCTCGGTAGGTTTTGATGCCGTCGAGGGTAGAAAGCAGGATGTTCGCTTCAGGCAGGAGCCGATATTTGTGGCCCGGTTGAAGATAGTCGTATTCTTCCAGCGGTCTACCGGCCGAATCGAGGAACTGTCCCTCAATAGCGATAACCTGCAGCCCCTGGGGGTTCTTTCCCGCAACCGGTGCAGCGCATAAAACAACCGAAATCAAAAACAGAACCATACAAATTGAACGTAACGAGGACCACATGGTTTCCCGCCTTTTCGGATGGAACCGATGATGAATGTTGGTGAGAATAAATTGACATCATACCACTGCAAAAATGTCAATCTTTTTCGTCTTTCCTTTGATCGGGGTGGGCGGCAGCTGTTTGACGGGGATATCTTTATCGATTCCCGCTAATGTCCGGTCACTGATGATAATTTCGGTGTCAAATTGCTTATTGAGGCCCTGGAGGCGTGAAGCCATGTTGACGGTATCGCCTACGAGCGAATAGGTTACCCTGTCTCCACCCCCGATGTTACCCGCCAGCACAGTCCCTGTGTGAATGCCGATGCCGTGTTTGAGTGGGGCATATCCCTGTCGGGCTAATCTCCGGTTCACGATTTTGAGCCGACTGCGCATACTGACGGCCGCCCTCACAGCCTGGCGCCTGTGATCCGGAACCGGAACGGGGGCCCCGAAAACCGCCTCAATTTCATCCCCTATATATTGCAACACAAGCCCTTTCCGCTCCCGGATCGCCGCAGACATCTCCACGAAATAACTATTCATGATCTTGACCACCTCTTTCGGGGGGAGTGCTTCAACCATTGGCGTGAAACCCCTGAGGTCGGCGAAAAGCATGGTCACTTCCCGCATCTCCCCATTCAGGGGAATCTGGCCGGAGAGGATCTTGTCTCTCACTTCCCGGCTCACATAGCGGCCAAATGTATCCTTGACGCTCAAATAGCCCTGAAAAACCCTGGCTGAACAAACGACTGTCACGCCGATCATCGCAGCTGAGGGCCTGAGCACAAACCCTCCGGCCAGGCAGAGAATCATCAGTGCCATCGTCCCCGTTATCATCCCCGCTCCCCATATGACAACCCGCAATGAAGAAGCCCTCCCTGTCAGAAGCAGCGTCAGCAATACCATCAGGACAGCCGGCGCCAGGAGGGAATAAGCCTGGTAAGGCACCGAGAGAAGCCTTCCGCTTCTCAGGGCCTCCACGACCCGGGCCTGGAAAACCACGCCCGCCTCATCTTTAACCGACGTAGGCGTGAGGTGGCGGTCTTCAAAGTCAAAATCAATACCGATAACAACAATTCTGTCGGTGAATGTGGCTGGATCAGTTTTCAATGCCTGTTGGAAAGTCAATGTGGGAATACGCGCGGGGTTGCGCCAGTCAGGAATTGCCTCCGCGGGAGGCGGACCCCTTTTCCCCGACAGAAGCCAGGAAAATGAATAGAGTTTTTTGTCTCCCTTTTTCGACGGGAAGGTCAAAGCCTGTTTGCGGCAAACACCGTCCGGGTCAGGCGTGATATTGAGATATCCGTACCCGCTCGGACCCAGGATCCTCTGATAAAGCACGAAGGGTCCCTTAATTCGACCGTTCCGGGAAATACCGTAACCGGAAATCAGACGACAACGCTTTGAGATCCCATTGAGGGTTTTAAATACCTTTTTGTCATGATCCTTGTCGATTCGGTTCAAGGGGAACTGGGGAAGAATCATGTCCAACCCAATGGCCTCAGGCCGGCCCTGCTCAATCCTTTTAAGCAGCGGTACAAGGTGGGTCCCCCATAAGGCCAGAGGGGTTTGGGCGGTTGAATAATCGCTTTCTCCGATTAAAATAACCACCGGGTCGAGAACCTCCCGGGGCGTTCCGAGAAGCGGGGCTATTTTATCAAAGCACAGACCGTCCAGGTCTTTTCCAAAATCGGTGGCAGAAAAAATAACTCCTGACATCACGGCGAAAAAGAGGATAATGATGAACCACCACGCACTTTTGGCCTTTTCCGTTCTCAATTGCATCTTAATTCGGATGAAAAAATGAATTTCCAAAAACTTTGTCGATACATCAGTCTATCATATTCAGTATGAGTTTCAGTCCAAAACCAGACAATGTTGTCATTGACATCCACCCATAATGTCCCATATTCGCGACTCGCACGTACAGTCAGTATTTTGCAAGTTTCTTGAATTGGAGTAATAGATGACGAGGATCCAATTTTAGCAAATCAAAAATTTGTGCGCCTGCTGCTGAATCCCACGGGGAAGTGTTTTATTAGGAACGTCAGAAGCTCGAAGATGTGTGGTGAATCATAACCGTGTCGTCTGGCCCTGATGATGCTCAGCAAACGCTTGATTCGACAATTTATCCAATACATCCCGCCCCCACCGCCTTTCTTTTTTCTCCACGCGCTTCATAGATTTTAGCCAAACGGTTCCCGAAAACTGGCGCAAAGACTGAGATAAAACCGAAGAGATTGCCGTTTTTCAAGGTCGGCAAAGAACTCAAAGAGCGGGTTGATTACCCTTGATACCCATCGCTCCGGGAACGGACTGCAAAAGCCCGTTCCGGCCAGCTGGCAGGGCTACGCGCGCCCTTTGCCCGCGACCTCCGCTTAATGCAGAGGGTTAAAAGGGCCAAGGGGAACTAAGGCTGCCTCGTGAGGCGGAACCCGAGGTGGATGTACCTGGCGGTGGGGCTGTAGTAGTTGCGAAAGGCTGACCGGGAGTACCCCGCGGTGCTGTACCAACTGCCGCCCCGATTCACCCGATTTGAGCCTGATGATGGCCCCGCAGGATCGGTCGATGGGCTCGAATCGTAGTAACTGCTGCTATACCAATCCTGGCACCATTCCCACACATTCCCGGTCATGTCGTACAGCCCCCATGCGTTTGGGGTTTTCTGGGCCACTGGGTGGGTTTCAGAACCCGAATTATAAGTGTACCAGCCGATGGCATCCAGGTTGGGGTCATATCCGCTCCCCGTCTCAGTGATGCCCCCGTTATAAAACGCCGTGATGCTCCCCGCCCGGGCAGCATAACCCCACTGGGCTTCAGTGGGAAGATCGTAGGTCCCTTCCCCGCGGGCGTTCATATACCCGAGAAATACCTGTACGTCATCCCAAGATACTTTCTCAACCGGACAGGTGGGGCACCCTGAAAAATAGGACGGGCTGCTCCCCATCACAGCCTCCCACTGGGCCTGGGTCACCTCCGTCTGCTGCATGTAAAAGGGCTGGGTGAGCGTCACCTGGTGCTGGGGCCATTCGTCTTCGTCGCTGTCCGCTCCCGGTTCATCAGATGGAGACCCCATGGTGAATGTGCCGGCCGGGAGGAGGATAAAGGTCATACCAAGGCTGTTGGTGTAGGTGGAAGGTAACTTCCCCGAAACTGAAACCGACATGGTCTTCGAGAAGCCGCCGCTGTCAAAGTACGTGATGGTTGCGGAACCCGACGATACACCCGTCACCGAAAGGGTGCTACCGTCTATACCCACTGTCGCAACGGCCGTATTTTCGGAGCGGGCTCCATACGCCCCTACTCCGCTGGTAAGGGTGCAGAAACCCGTCTGGCCCACCGAAAGGCTCAGGCTTACAGGGTTTACCAGGAGACCAACATATACACTTCCAACCCAAACCGACATGGTCCTCCAGTCTCCGCCGCTGTCAAAATACGTCACCGTCGTTGTACCGTCGGACACCCCTATGACTGTAAGGGTATTGCCGCTCAAATATGTGGTGGCAACACTTGTGTTTTCGGAGCGGGCTCCATACACCTCTGTGCCGCCGGTAAGGGTGCAGAAACCCGTCTGGCCCACCAAAAAGCTCAGACTGCTGGGGCTCACTGCCAGGTCACCTGAACCTGAATCTGAACCTCCAACCGAAATCGCCATCGTCCCCCAGTCTCCGCCGTTGTCAAAATACGTCACCGTCGCAGATCCCGACGATACACCCGTCACCGAAATGGTGCTACCGTTCAAACCAATCGTCGCAATTCCCGTGTTCTCCGAGCGTGCACCGTAAACTCCCGTTCCGCCACTCAGTGTACACGTACCCGTTTGACCCTCCGATAGGCTCAGGCTACTGGGGCTCACTGCCAGGTCACCTGAACCTGAATCTGAACCTCCAACCGAAATCGCCATCGTCCCCCAGTCTCCGCCGTTGTCAAAATACGTCACCGTCGCAGATCCCGACGATACACCCGTCACCGAAATGGTGCTACCGTTCAAACCAATCGTCGCAATTCCCGTGTTCTCCGAGCGTGCACCGTAAACTCCCGTTCCGCCACTCAGTGTACACGTACCCGTCTGACCCTCCGATAGGCTCAGGCTACTGGGGCTCACTGTCAGGGGACCTGATGCTACAACCGTAACCGCCACCGTCCCCGAGTCTCCGCCAGTGTCAGAATACGTCACCGTCACAGATCCCGACGATACACCCGTCACCGATAGGGTGCTCCCGTTCAATCCCACCGTCGCAACAGCGGTGTTTCCCGAGCGCGCACTGTAGACTCCCGTTCCACCGCTCAGTGTGCAGGTCCCCGTCTGACCCTCCGATAGGCTCAGGCTGCTGGGGCTCACTGATAGCGGTGGGCCTGAATATGATTCGGCAACCGTAACCGACATTGTCCCCCATTCCCCGCCGCTGTCAGAGTACGTGATGGTTGCGGAACCCGCCGATACACCCGTCACTGATAGGGTGCTCCCGTTCAATCCCACCGTCGCAACAGCGGTGTTTCCCGAGCGCGCGCTGTAGACTCCCGTTCCACCGCTCAGTGTGCAGGTCCCCGTTTGACCCTCCGATAGGCTCAGGCTACTGGGGCTCACCATCAGGGGGGCCTCCTGCAGTTCATAGGTGCCGCCGGGGCGAATCATCTTCACCCAGCCAATACCATGGGCCAGATAGTACGTATAGGAGACGGTCCCAAGGGCACCAGTGCTGGCCTGCCACTCGTTCACCATGACCAATTGATAGGTCGTAAAGGTCCCAGCCGGTACGGTTGTGGTGTGGGGACCTGTGACCGTGATGGTATAAGAGTCGCTACCCATGCCTACATACTCGTCATCCTTGTATTCATCCCGCTGCCAGCTCTGAGTATAGGTTTTACCCACCTCCAAGACTGGCGGCAGGAAATCCTGCGCACCAGAAGCAACATAGACCCATTTCACAATAGTCAACACCTGGAAATCACGCTCACCAGAAGTAACATAGGCAAAGCTCTCATCGACTATGCTTTCATAAAACACGGCTCCATAATACTTCAAGTTCCCTGAATAATCATAATTGAAAAACTGATGAGTGTTCCCCTTTTCATCAGGCCAGTCAACAGTGAAGACATCTTCCATAATATAGGGACTGTAGGGCCCATAGGATACGACGACCTGACCATTGTTCGTAAAATCCTCAATGTATCCATCATTCAAGGCCCAATAATCCTGGGTATTGATGGTTTCTGCCAGGGCGATGGATTTACCAGCCAAGCCAAGGACCGCAAAAAAAGCCAGCAAACTCAAAAAAAATCTAGTCTTCATCTTTTTCCTCCAAAACGGATTTTTCCCGGACAACTGAACAAGATACCCAATGTTTTCGATAGCACGGCGCTATCCGCCACCGCCGCCACCGCCGCCACCGCCGCCACCGCCACCAGTGCCGTGATCTTTATCACCAGTTTCAGACATATTCTTATAAAGCGTCACATCCAATTCGAAGGTTTCGCCAGGGCTGATATTGATGATTCTTACTTCTTCCAGGTATTCGTCTTCATACACCCTTATCTCATGCCTGCCCGGGGCAATATCCTGCGCTCTGAAAGGCGCCGTGCCCCGGTAAATCCAAGCTTCTTCACGGTCCGCCCAGAAGGATATTTCCTTCTTGTCGATATAAACTTTAGCATCTTTGATGTTGCTGGTGACGATCAAAAGGGCGGCTTCTTTTGCAGGTTTTACTTTAGGCACATGAAGAGACGCGGTTTTAAGCGGTTCACCGGGTGAGGCCTCGGGAGACGCGGTAGTGGTTGCCTGTACTTTTGGTTTTTGCACCTTTACGGCCGCTGTCTGGACGGTCACTTTATGGGCCTTCGCTTCTCTTTCCCGCCTCAGGTTTTCGGCTTCCTGTTTGAGCCTTTCCTTTTCAAGCCGGACCCGCTCCAATTCCGCTTCAAGGGCCTGTCTCTTTTGCGCTTCCCGGTCAACCAGTTCCTTTGAATTGGAGAGTCTGGCTTCGTATTCTTTCACACGGATATCGGCCAGTTTCGCTACGGTCTCCCGTTCTTTTCCCAGTTGCGCGATCTGGTTCTCCAGCGCCTTCTTTTCCTTCAGCGTCTTTGTCCCCTGCTGTTGGGCCTGTTGCTGCTGTTGAAGCAATTGTTTCATTTCCTTGAGCAACTGGTGTGTCTCTTCACGTTCGGTGCGCAGGTTCCGAATGTCCTTGAGGAGATCCTGCCGTTGGGATGTGAGCTGTTTCCGCTGCTGTTGTTTTGCCAGGGTTTTCAGCGGCACAAAGATAAAGTCCCCCTGGTCCAGGTCCGGATTGTTGATTTTGCCGTACTGGGGGTGCTGCTGTCTGCGGGTGTAGTTGACCACATTATCTGCCAGGTACATACCCATTTCGGAGCCAGTAATGTAGCCGTCACCAGTCCTGTCGGCGGCCCCCTTCAAACCGATCAAGAAACATCGCTTGAACATGCTCTTGTCCGGCACCTGCTCGTCTTCACGACCGGCAGTGATATACTGCCGCACAGGAAGAGTGCTCTTCTCTGTAATGCCACTGGGTGCCGCCCGTACGAGGGAAAACAGGGCCCCTGAAAAACAGGAGTCAAACAGCATCAACACATGTTTGGCCCGTATCCTGAGGGATGCTGACTCAATATCCCGCATGCTCACGGCCCGGGACGCAAACCCCATGGGGTTTTTCGCAAGCATGGGACAGTCACTAGGAATAAGGTAGCCCATCTTGGCGCCGTCTGCCATGATTTCAGTTTCGCCGTGACCGGCGTAATAAAAAAGCACTGCCCGGTTCTTTTTGCGGCCCATGCGGTAGGTCATTTCGTTGATGGCAGTCTTCAATTTTTGGGAATCAGGATTGGTCACGAGATTTGCGGAAAATCCCATTTCCCCCAACAGTTTCGCCACTTCTTCTGCGTCACTCACAGCATAGGGCAAATCCGGCCACTGTTGATAATCGCTGATGCCCACTACCAGAGCATGGTAACTATCGTAGATAGGCATGTTCAAGCCTTTGGCTGAAACAATTGCGGTCCCTCGGTTGGCGGAATACAGAACTGCTGGAACCAAAAGAGATAGTGTGAAGATAGCAAAGATAAGAATTGCGATTTTTTTCATAAGCTGCCTCTGTTGGGATTCCCTTTGTGCCTAGCAAACAAAAAAGCCAAGAAGGTATCCCAGAGAAAGTTCTCATGAATAAGTAATCATTTTTATGCCTAGCAAAGTGGATTTCGGATGTCAATATTATTTTTATCGAAGAACAAAAATAAATTCTGGAATAGCGGACGCAAAGTCCATTTGTGGGACTTGAAAAATTAGATATCTTCAAAGGCAGTCAATACAACATAAACAAACTGACAACATAACGTGCATGATCTTTCCGTAGCATAGCGGTCAAAATTTCGCAAGATTGGAAGATGTATCCTCACATTCAGCTGGGACTATCTTGACAAAGCCTGGAAGTATTGGCAGGCAAAAAACCTTGTGAATATCTGGATCGAACGGATTTGCTGATATTGAATTAATCGCCAAGAAGCGCCACTGAAATATGTTGGGTTTCCATAAAAAAATCCAAAATATCAGTGTCATTCCAAACCTGGCATAAGCCTTACATATCCACGAATGTGGCCAGGTTTTTGAAGGCAAGTTGGATGTGTTTACAAGCACAACGCATGGAAGCTGAGCAATTTTATGCTCATCTCGTCGCGGGAGAATGTTTCTGGTGTCGGCCAATGTCCGGCTGTTTTGGGAAATTGTGGTGCAAAAAAATCGTCCCGCCTGTGCGGATAAATCCGCACCTACAGTTCTACCGATAGCACAACATGGCCGAAAAGATGATCAAGGCCTCATCAATAAAACGGTCTTCAAGATCAAACGCTGAATTTCCCTTCGATATTCCTTGTTCGATATTCGACATTTGTCTTTTCTAAAATTTCAAATCTCTTTGGCCAGGATCTCACGTTATGAACCATTCCGGTAATATTTTTCATCAATAACCCCATCCACCACCTCCAACCCATCCATCCCGGGCTCTTTGAACCCGAATATCAACTCCAAAAAAACCATGATAATCCGGTAGGTGGCGCCCCAGAGCACATCTGTGCCCACCATGGTCCGGTGCAGGAAGCAGGGGAAATGTTGAAACCCGCCACCTTTCTCCGGCCCTTTCGGCGCGTTGAAAAGCAGCTTGTATTGCGCATAGTTGTCTTTATTCAGAAGCTCCCGCAAGGGGATGTGAACAATTTTTTCAACTTCCCGGTTGATAAAAAAGCGCCCCTGACTGCGAATCCAGCCCACAAAGGGAAAGATCTCCCGCCGAAACATCACCAGGCGCTGGGGCGGTAACGGCCCGAGAAATTGAACACCCAAAGGGTTCAACGCCATCTCCTCGAAACTCTCCCTGATGCTGGTGGCAAAAAGAAGCGACAATCGCCTGGCCTGTCTGGGCCTTTCCTTCTGCCATTTGGACCAATAGGGCCAGCGGTAAAGGGGGAAAAAAGGAAGCCTCATGAATTGTGCCAGCTTCGGGTCCAGGCCATGGGAAATGGCACCGCCCGGGAAACAAAGGTCTCCCGGTTGTTTAACCACCCGGGAGCGCTTATTGAGAACCAGACAGGGGGTATGGGATAAACCGGAATTCGGGCATTTCCCACTGAGCGGGAAAAGAACGGCCGATGCCCCCGGGGATTCAGCCACCCCTCGGGGGAAAAGGCGTTCCCCCATGCTCTGCTCCTGGAGGATTTCCTGAATATGACTAGTTAAACGGGAAGAATCCTCCAGTAGATTTTCCCTTTCCATCAAAAACTCCTGTAATAAGCGTGCAGGGTGATAATTGACATCTCTTTGGAATTTACGTACTCTCAGAGCCTCGACAAACGAGCAACTGCTACTGATAAAGAGGACCGTAAACAAAGCCCTGATGCCAGCCCTGCCCTACAAGTGGAAAGCCCTGATCACCGTGGCCATGGGAACCATGATGGCCACCATGGACGTCAGCATCACCACCATCGCTTTCCCCGAACTGACCCGTGTATTTCAAACGGATCTTGCCACGATCATGTGGATTGTTGTGGCCTACATCCTGGTCAGCAGCAGCCTGATGCTCGTTTTCGGAAAAATAAGCGATTTTATCGGCAGGAGCCGGATTTATACCGCAGGCATGGCGGTCTTTACATTGGGTATGGTTGCCTGCGCCCTGGCCCAGAATGTGGAACAGATCATCATCTTCCGGATTGTCCAGGCCCTGGGAGCGGCCATGTCCATTGCCTGCGGAACAGCCATCGTCACCGAAGCCTTTCCCGCCAATGAAACCGGGAAAGGGTTGGGGATGCTCAGCATGTCCGTCTCCGCGGGATTTATAATGGGTCCCATTATCGGCGGTTTTCTTCTGGAATGGCTGGATTGGCGATCTCTGTTTTACACGAGAGCCCCCATCGGCATCTGCACATTTTTGATGGCCATGGCCCTGCTCAAGAAAGATGTGGTCCGGTCCGGTAAAATCAAGCTCGACATTGTGGGAACCCTGACCTCTTCCGCCGGTCTTTTCTGTCTGATCTTCGGCATGTCCCATATCAAAAATCACGGCTTTCAAGCACCCATCGTTCTTCTTTTGGTTGGGAGCGGACTCGTCATATTGTTTCTCTTTATCCTGGTGGAACGTCGGGCAACGGATCCCATCGTCGATTTGGCGCTTTTTAAGAATCGCACTTTTTCATATGCCATGGCCGGCCTTCTGCTCTTTTTCCTGGCCGTACCCCCCTACATTCTTATCATGCCCTTTTACCTCATGGAAGGCATCAATCTCTCTCCACTGGAATCGGGGATGCTGATGGCCGTGGTCTCCATGGTCACCATGGTCGCCAGTCCACTCAGCGGTACCCTTTCCGACCGTTTCGGACCGGTCTGGCCGTCGGCATTCGGCGCGGGCGCCACCGCCGCTGCCTTTTTCTGCATGCTCGGGTTTGACCTTCAAACGGAAATTGCCACCATCATTCCCATCCTGATCCTGCTGGGCCTGGGTGTGGGCGCTTTTCAGCCGCCTAACAACAGCACCATCATGGGTGCTGTAGAGCGAAGAAGACTGGGTTCTGCATCAGCCCTTATTGCCACTGAACGACAGGTGGGTATTTCACTTGGAATGGCCATGTCAGGGGCCATTTTTTCCGCCAGGCAAACCATGTATCAGGGCGTACTGAGTCTTGAAGGATGGAGTAATGCGCAAGCCCTCAGGCGCGCCATACCTCCCGCCTATCAGGAAGTGCTCCTCATATCCGTATTTCTGGCATTTGGCGCCATGGCTTTCGCCCTGATGTCTGCCGGGGGGAAAACCAAAAAAAAGCCGAAAAGGGTCCTTCCCACTTGAGATAAACCATCCTTTTCGGCTTCAGGCAAATCTGTTGATTATATGGACCACTTTAACAACGAGGCGCCCCAGGTCAACCCAGCCCCGAAACTCACCAGGAGGACATTGGCGCCGGGCGCCAACCGCCCCTCTCCATAGGCCTCATCCATGGCAAGGGGAATGGAGGCTGAAGACGTGTTCCCATACCGCTGAATATTGGTATAAACCTTATCCATGGGGAGTTTCAAATTCTTGGCCGTAGCCTGAATAATGCGAATATTGGCCTGATGGGGAATCATGATATCCACATCTGCTTCTTCCATATCATTATGGGTGAGCGCCTCCCTGGCAATGGATGTCAAGCAATTGATAGCCCGTTTAAAAAGACGATTCCCCTCCATTCGAAGGTGAAAAGATTTTTGATCAACGCAACTCAAGATCTCCGGAAGACTTAATTTTCCTTCTGATGAATACAGAAGATCTCCGAGACGGCCGTCAGACTTCAAATGGGTGGACAATATCCCGCCATCGCCTTTTTCCGCGGTTAACACCACGGCGCCCGCTCCGTCCCCGAGGAGTACGCAGGTCCCGCGGTCTTCCCAGTTCAAAATGGTGGAAAGCCGCTCCACCCCCATAACAAGCGCCGTTTTACAGGTGCCGCATTGAATCGCGTTGTTGGCCATTGAGAGAGAATACAAAAACCCCGAACATCCGGCTGAAACATCGAAAGCCGCAGCGTTTGAAGCACCCAGGGCCTCCTGCACCATACAGGCGGCAGAGGGAAACTGTCGGTCCGGTGTGACCGTTCCCGCCACGATCATATCCAGTTTGTCAGGTGAGATGCCTGCCATATCCAGAGCATTTCGTGACGCCCGGGCCGCAAGATCCGTAGTGGTTTCATTCAGGTCTTTTGATGAAATACGCCGCTCTTCAATACCGCTTCGCCGTACAATCCATTCATTATTGGTATCTACAATGCCCTCAAGGTCCGCATTGGACAATATCCTTTTTGGCGCCGCTGAACCGGTCCCAACAATCCTTCCTCTTGGCATACTTGCCATCTTACATATATCCTTCCAGAACCAATAATTTTCGATCTGTGACTGTTGGAACGGCTAATCCCAAAGGTGCAAATGTTTTCAGAAGGGTTACATTCGCGTCACATTTGACGCGGAAAGACCTTTCTCACCTTCTTCGATGTCAAAGGTCACCGTTTCACCTTCCTGAAGGGTTTTGAAGCCTTCCCCGTTAATGGCGGAATGATGAACAAACACATCAGAGCCACCTTCCT
>JABGPV010000170.1 GCA_018644785.1 Deltaproteobacteria bacterium
ATGACAAGAGCCCGGGTGGCCCCTGAGGAAATTGACTATATCAATGCCCACGGCACTTCCACAGCACTGAACGACCCTGCCGAAACCTTTGCCATCAAAAATGCACTTGGAAATGCCGCCAAAAATGTGGCCATCAGTTCCACCAAATCCATGACAGGCCATTTGATCGGCGCATCAGGGGGTATCGAAACCATCGCCACGGCGCTGATGATCGAAAACGGCAGGATTCACGCCACCATCAACCTGGAAAACCCCGATGAAGGCTGCGATCTTTTTTATGTCCCTCAGAAGCCCATCCGCAGAGAAATCAGAAAGGCCATCAACAACAGCTTTGGATTCGGAGGTCAAAACGCCTCCCTTTTGCTCAACCGATACGACCCACAGCCTTAGATTACCCGGCAGGCCCAACGGTTGTATGAACTACTCTGAGCCCCAAAAAAAGAAGGGCTGTAATCTGTTAAGATTACAGCTACCCTATCCGCACCCATTTTCCGCGTTTTGCGCGGGGAGTTCTGATGAGGCATTTTCTTCGGCTTGTCGCGACATGTCGCGATACCGTATCATGATTTGTCGCAATACTATATGGCCAGCTTATAATTGGATTGCCTGGATAATCTCTTCAATTTCATGCCCGGCAATTGAGTCATGCCCTACCCATACAGGGACTTTGGCTTCAAGGGCAACGCCGGCAGGCAAGCCGGTTTTCAGTGCATCCGGAAATGGACCCCCGGATCAAAGTATAACTTCACGATCTTTCTCACCACGTCCTGGGCTATTTCCAGTATTTCGAAACCGTTCTCCCCTGGCCAGGAACTCGAGAAAATCATCGCTGGTTGCGAAATACCCGCCTTCTTCAAAGAGCTCGATCTTAACGGACAGCAGATATTCAGACATCATCTACAGAAAAATTTTATATCCGACACGCAAAACTTTTGCCAATATTATAGTGGTTGCCACCTAAAGGACCATAGTTTTGCAAACGATCTAAAATCTCGTATGTTTTCTATTTGACGTACATCTCTTTCCAGGTATGTGCATGGCTCGTTACTGGTTTACCATACCATTTGGTGTCGATAGCCTGATGCCTTTAGGGATTGAGGGAAAGCTAAAGCAGAGGATGAGCCTGCCCGAGGTGGCCGTATAAGCATCTTGGGATGTCAGAGGTTCGGCCCAAGATAACTCTATTCAAATAGCCGGAGTTCAAGAATGTCTTTCATGAGAGTAAAATGGAAATCCAATGAGTAAATTTCACATCGATTAAGAAATCAAATTTTTCAGAATTATTCCCACTCCTGAAATACTCTATCCATACGGACGTATCGACTAATACCGACATTTACGCTCTCTCATCGCATCCATATCAATGTCCAAATCCATCTTACCCTTATATTTTTTCAAGCCGGATATCTTTGATTTCCTTATCAAATCTTCTAAGGCAGTAATAATAACTCTGGTTTTTGTATTAATTTGAGTAGCCTTCATAGCTTCATCAATTAAATCTTCAGGTAAGTCAAGCGTTGTTCGCATAATTGGCCTCCTCGCATATAGTTTATGCATAAAAGTAACATTTAATGCATAAGATATCAAGTCCGGGCTGAACGCTACGGTTCTCTTGGTGTAAAGGCTTCAGAAAGCTTTGAGGTTTGATAGAGCCTGGAAACAAACTCCTTTTCTAGTTTCCGCTACTCATTTCCTTATGAGGATACATTCCATCTCATCGATGAACACAAAGATATCAGGCTTTCCGGAAAAACCTTCCACATGGTCTTCACCTACATGAAGATGATGCGGCGCATAAGGGAGGCCTGGATGATGGGGTGCGTTTTCCCTTCTTTTGACGGTTCTCCCCTGTGAATCCTGCCAATGGAAACTGTATTTCAGAGGATAGGAGACGTGTCCCCTATCTTTGACGTACAGAAAGCACTCAAATACTCCCCCGCCTGTTAGAGCGGTTCTGATCCTCAGCTTTCCACCATCCGGGGAAATATCTCTTCGAATGATTTGGTATGACAGAATCGCAGGGCATTCAATAAGCCTGGCTTCGATCTCATCGAAATGGCGGCGAAGCCTTTCGTTCATACGGTAGCCTCTTGTTGGAGAAGCGATAAACGCTTATCAATGCCGGAAAGCATGTCAACGGTGGCCGACCATTCCATGTAATCCATTTCGTCGCCCATCGTCCCCTCTTCATAACGCCTATTGAATTCATCGGAACTTATTCCATATTTATCTTCAAATCCAGCCTTCTGTATCAAAAGACGCTGTTTCAGTTCGTCCATTCGAGAGGCTTCCCGTTTTAGCAATTTCTCAATGGCCAGTTCCACCACCGGATCTACAGCGGAAGCATCAACAGCAACATATTGTTCTAATAATTTGACCTTATCGAGAACAGCCATCGTGGAACCTCCTATTTTTCCTATTATATCGTCATATTCTTTCCGTAGTGTAACGTATAAGGAGAACACAACCGGGTCAATAAAATAATAATTTTACTGCGCCTATTTGCTTTAACCAATACTTTCAGAAAGCCGCTTGAGGGAATAAATGCCATTCAGGCCTTGAATGGGTTTGGGGCGTTTCTCATGTTTGGATGAAAAATGCCCTTTGAAGGTTTGATAGACCCTTGAGACAAATTCCTTTGTCCCGATAATACCGCTGTCCGTAAAGTATCGGGTCCGGTATCGGAACCGGTCCAATTCACTCAGTTCCAGGCTTGCCCCGTGCAATTTATTTGTAACAGCGTAGCGTATTTCACTGGGGCCTCTGGAGCGGTCTTCGGAAGGCGCTATTAATCCGCTGGTGGCGCCGGTTGTAAAACCAGGAAAACCCCTGTTTCATCGCCTTCACGAATTCCGACATATTGGCCCATTTCTCCTTCCGACGTAACTCAAACTACACCCATATCATTTAGCAATATCATAAGTATTTTGCCTGCCTCCTTTTTTCCCTTCGAGAGTTCACGCAGAAAAAGGTTGTCCCTTCTGTTGTTGCCCCAATTTGTGCATTCTTTGTGAATTTCATCACCTTTTTCAGGCGAATAATGTGATGATCTTCACAAAATTCTCCCAAATATATTGACATCCACAAATTTTCCTGACAACATATCCCACCATGAAAAGAGATATTTATGCAGAGTTGATGGCATGGAAAACCTCTGCCGGGAGGAAGCCACTGCTTTTGCAGGGCGCACGGCAGACCGGGAAAACCTATATCCTGAAAGAATTCGGAAACCATGAATATGAAAACCTGGTCTACTGCAATTTTGAGGAAGACCCCGGTCTGGACCAGCTCTTTCAAGCGGATTTGAACCCGGAACGGGTACTCGGTGAACTGGCCATCTACAAGAATTATGATATTCAACAGGCAACCGATCTGGTTGTGTTCGACGAAATACAGGTTTCAAATCGTGCTTTGAATTCTTTGAAGTATTTTGCCGAACAGAAAAAAGAAACCCACATCGCGGCCGCGGGCTCACTGCTGGGGGTGAAACTCTCCAGCCCCGGATCTTTTCCCGTGGGGAAAGTCCATTTTCTCTATCTCTACCCAATGACGTTTCTGGAGTTTCTTGATGCCATGGGGGAAGGCAGATACAGAAAACTGCTTCAAGATATCAAGAGTCCTCACCCATTGACGGGGGCCTTTCATTCACATCTCATTGATCTACTTCGCAGATATTACATGGTGGGAGGGATGCCGGAGCCTGTTCAACACTTTGCAGAGACACAAAATGCTCAGGAAACGAGAAAAATCCAGAAAGATATCATCAAATCCTATGTGCTGGATTTCGCAAAGCACGCCACTCCGTCCGATATCCCCAAATTGACACAGATCTGGGATTCCATTCCCCTCCATCTGGCAAGAGAAAATAAGAAATTTGTTTTTTCCGCCCTCAAAAAAGGTGCCCGTGCCAGGGAATATGAAAACGCCCTGACCTGGCTCATGGATGTGGGGTTGATTTTTCAGGCGCTGGCTGTGGAAACCGTCAAAGCCCCTCTCTCTCACTATGCGAATACCACCTCTTTTAAGGTATATGCTTTAGATGTGGGTCTTCTGGGCGCCATGGGCGATACGCCGGTTGACCTGTTGGCACGGGGGGAGAGGCTTTTTAATGAGTACGAAGGCGCGTTTGTAGAAAACTATGTGGCCCAACAACTGGTTTCACATTTTGGGCACAGGCTCTATTACTGGAGGAGTAAGGGCGGGAGGGCAGAGCTGGACTTTCTGTGTGAATTCGGGGGGGAGATCTGCCCGCTGGAGGTGAAGGCGGGCATTAACCCTAAAAGCAAAAGCCTGAAGTCCTATGATTCACAATTCAAGCCGCCCACACTGGCCCGGGCAAATCTGCTCAACCTGAAAAAGGACGGCAAGATTCTCAACCTTCCGCTCTACGCGGTTTTTCTGCTTCCCGCATTGATGATGGATGCGCATGAAGATGGTTTTGCCCCC
This sequence comes from Deltaproteobacteria bacterium, assembly GCA_018644785.1. Next base: position 4,447 of record JABGPV010000170.1, read on the forward strand.
TGACTGCCTTGATTTGACCAGGCCCTCGGGCCGGATTTGACAACGACAACTCATATGCGATCTTTTCCGACGGTGTTTTCAGGCAATAGATGCCGCCCAAGCCCCGAATAAGTTTGGGGCGTTTCTCATGTCTGGAGGAGAAATGGCATTTGAAGTTCCGATAGACCCTTGAGACAAACTCCTTTGTCCCGATAATGCCGCTGTCGGTAAAATACCGGGTCCGATACCGGAATCGGCCCACTTCACTCAGTTCCAGGCTTGCCCCGTGCAATTTACTTGTAACAGCGCAGCGTATTTCACTGGTGCCTTTGGAGCGGTCTTCGGAAGGCGCTATTAATCCGCATTTTTCAATGCTTTCCTGGATCGCCGCCTATGAGATAAAAAAGTCGTGGAGCCCCATCTGGACAGCGGTCAAGGGAGAGTTATCGGCCATTCTGGATCAACTGCGGGCGTGGCAGACAGGTTCTCAGAGTTCCCAACCCCACGGCCCCAATGCCTACACTGATCTCCTCATCGGGTACGGCATCCTGGCAACGACAAATAAAGAAATTGACAGGGTGCAAAACCTTGGGTATGCTGTTTTCCATAAATAAGTATACCGTGGAGTTGACGACAATGGCAAAAGTAACTGCCAAATATCAAATCACCATACCCATAAGGGTCAGAAAAGAACTGGGCATCGTTCCCGGATCGGAAGTGGATATCTCAAAAGAAGGGGAGAAATACGTTCTCGTTGTTGACCCCATAGAAGCCATCAGAAAGAAATGGCGTGGAAGACTTAGGGACAGCTCCACAACTATGGCATACCTCGACGAAATCAGAGGCAGTGTGCAGTGAAAGTATGCGTAGATACATCTATTTTTCTGGATGTTTTGAAGGATGAATTCAGAAATTTCCAGGACAAGCTGTATCTCGCCCTTGAGAGAAAGGAAATGCTGCTGGCGCCATCCGTCGTATTCGCGGAGTTGATGCCCCAATTCAAAGGAAATGCCAAACTGCTGGGCGAATTTCTGGAGGAACACAACATTGCCGTAAAGGCGTTGGATACAGACGCGACCACTGTCGCGGCCAGAGCGTGGATGAAATATCTGAAGAGAAAAACAAAAGAGACATGCCCCCGATGCGGCGGAAAACTGAACCTAAAAGAGCATTTTCTGTCAGACTTCTATATTGGAGGCTTCGCCGCTACGAATTGTGATGCTATTCTAACCCGGGACAGGGGGATATACAGGAGATATTTCCCTGATTTGACCGGATATGACGGTTGCCTCAGCAACGAATAAGCCTGTTCATTTTTATCTGTTTGCGACACCCCATCATCGGTTATCCCCAGAAGGATAGACCGGGTCCTGGAAAATCTCGTTTACCTGCACCTGAGGATAAATGGTTTTTATGTGGCGGTGGGAAACATGGGGACAAAAGGAATTGACTTTGTCTGTGAAAAGGGAAACGAAAAGCGCTATGTACAGGTGGCTACCTCATCCCATTCGCCTCGCGCCTCCACACACATCGTTTCATTATCAATGAAACGATGCGGACGAAACGGATAATAATAACTTTATATCAAGTGGTTAATCGTTTCATGCCGGGAAGATTCCGTTCCAATTCCGTTTAAGGAAGCGGTGATGATCCTTAACCACAAGGAAGCGATTCAGTACGTCGTGGAGCATCTTTCTGCCATCACCATAAGCCGACCGGAGCTGTTCAACATCCACGCTTTTATCGCAGACGGCCTTCTGGTCGATCCCGCTATGGCTGGGCGGCCGCGGCGTATGCCCGTCGATATTACCCATTCAAGCTATAGGTCCATTGGCGACCAGTTCGCAGACTCAAAGAGACCGGAATAACGCTTTTTCCTTTTATACACCATGGGCCAGAAGACGTCGTACCTGCCCGGCCAGGTACAGGGGAAGAGACAAGAGCCGGTAGGAAACATTTGGGCCATGGGAGAGGGCCGTCTCCAGATCGAGAAGAGAGGGCGGCTCCGCGTTTAGCCGCACCCCAAGGGAACGGCGTCTTTCCCTTAAAAAGAGATGGAGCGATTTCAGGGTCCCCCCCTTCCCGGCCTTCACCTCCATGGGCACGACGGAGGACCCCATGGCGATCACGTAGTCCACCTCGGCGGAAGAGGTCTTCTTTTCGCGAACCCAGTAGTGAAGCTCCGGTTCTCGGTAAAACTCCCGGGAAAAGAGGAGGTGCTGGCCCACGAACTGTTCGCAAACCGCGCCAGCATTGACCATCATGACATCCTCCGCCTTTTCATAGTCCAGCAGGTTGAGGCCCGCGGCCGTTGACAGAAGGCCCACGTCCAGGAAAAGCACTTTGAATTTCCTTTCATCAGTGGTTGCGCCCAACGGGATTCCGGTGCATGCGGAGTGATACACCGGGAAGGCCACACGCGCCTGACAGAGCATTCGCAAAGCATTTGCCACTTCCGCGGATCGTGCGTTTCTATCCACGTTCACATATTTGAACTTGTTTCCCACAAGAAGGGGGATCTTCCGAAATACAAGCTGGAGGCGCTGATGTTTGATGCGTCCGCCGTACTTATTGAAATCCGTTTCAAAGGTTCTTTGCAACGTATGTTTTACCGCTTCACACTCCTGCCATGATTTGCTTTTCAGATAGATATCCACGCTCTCTGGCATACCACCGGCCACCAGAAACTTTCGCAGCAGACCCATGAGTTTCGCGTGGAGTGCCGGGGGGATGGTAACCTGAAGGGTGAAATTCCCTAAAAAAGCCGCCAGGTTCTTTTCGCCGGCCGCCGCCAGGAACTCTTCAAACTGCATGGGGCCAAGGTAAAGATATTCAATGCGGCCCACGGGCATGGAGAAAACCGGCTCTTCCATGGCAAATTCCAGCAGAGAACCTGCTGAAATCACGTGAAGTTCCGGCAATTCTTCCAGGAAGAACCTCAGACAGGCCAGAACTTCCGGTGCGGCCTGTATTTCATCCAGAAAAAGGAGGGTGCGGCCCGACAGGACGGGGATGTTGAACTGCAACTCCAGCATTTGAAGTATTGTCTTGGGGTCCATCGAGGCAAAAAGGGTCGCAATGTCCGGATGACGTTCAAAATTGATTTCCAGCAGGTGGTCAAACCGTTTCCGGGCAAAAAGGCGCACCAGATAGGTCTTGCCAACCTGTCTGGCCCCCCGGATGACCAGCGGCTTTCGGTTGGCCTTTGATCGCCACTTTTCCAAGTAATTGAGAGCGAATCGGTCCATCATACACCCCTTGAAATGATATTTTAAGGGGTGATTATATTTAAAACTACGATTTTTTCAAGGGTTATTTTGTTGCATGAGGCAAAGCATGGGGACCACCTCATTTGCTTGACCTAGCGTAACAATAAGAGACCATATTTTGGTTGCCACTGGCGAAACATCTCACAGCGCTTCTGAAAGCCGCTTGAGGGAATAAATGCCATTCAGGCCTTGAACAGGTTTGGGGGGTTTCTTGATGCAGTCGGTGTTCTGAAGCCACTTTGCTGATATTCTGCAGTTTTTCCGTATTTCCTTTTCAGATTGAAGAACCCCTCCGCAAACAACGGGAAATGCGCTCGCTGTCAATGTTAAGGGGACTGGTTCTCTAACCAACAATCTCCTCCAACCACCGTGAAAACCTAAACCAGGGAAGTGCCATGTTCCTTCCCGGCAGATCCGTCCGTTCCTGGACGTTACACACAATCAGTCCCCTCCTTGAGGCCTCGGTTCCAGCAAGCACTTTGAAACGGTCCAAACCTTTCGCATGATGAACCGAAGGCGTTGCCGTCAGCTTGATCTCGATGGGCCAAAGTTTTCCCTGAGCCTGGATGATCATATCAACCTCCAGACCGCCCTGAGAGCGCCAGAAAAACATGGAAGGTCTTTTTCCGGAGTTCAGGAATGTTTTCCATGCCTCGCTGATGATCAGACCTTCAAAAAGAGCCCCTCCCATATTTCCCCGGAGTGCCGCTTCTCCGGAGGGCTGTCTGGTGAGAAAACATACCAGAGAGGGATCGCTAAAGTAGAATTTTGGTGCTTTCACAACCCGTTTTCCAAAGTTCTTATAAAAAGGCGGAAGCATCAACGTAAGATAGCTGGCCTCAAGAATCTTGCCCCATGACTTGATCGTAGGCTGGCTGACGCCGCAGTCTCTGGCCAGATCAGCAGGATGAAATTCCTGTGAATGATAGGCCGCGCTCAGGTTTGTGAACATTTCAAACGATCTGAAATTTCGAACGTTTTCGATCTGATGTACATCTCGTTCAAGATAGGTCTGGATATAGGATTTAAGCCACAAATCACGCTTTTCAGGAAAACAGGCAGGCTCGGGGAAGAGCCCTGTCCAGAGGATGTCGGCCAGGGCCTTTCTGCTTGCCTTTGCCTCCTCGAGGCAAAAAGGAGCAAGCTCAAGAATGGCGATTCTCCCGGCAAGGGTTTCACTGACCTTTTTCATCAGGTGGAACTGCTGGGACCCGGTCATAATCCATATTCCGGGCTTTCGGTTCTGATCAATCCTGATTTTTATGTACTGGAATATCTCTGGAACATATTGAATCTCATCGAGAATGACTGTTTTCCCCTCGAAACGATCAAGGAATCCGTTGGCATCCTGGAGGGCAAAATCACGGCTCAGGGGATCATCGAAACTCACATAGGCCGTATGCTTCATTTCCTTTTGCAGAAATGTTGTCTTGCCTGATTGCCGGGGGCCTGTGATTAATACAGCCGGGAACTGGCTTATACTGCGAAGAAAGGTTTCTTTGAGCTGTCTGGGAATATACATCGCCGACCAAATTAAAGTGATATTTTAATTTGGGTAATAATTGCTTTTACATCCTTTGTCAAGGAGATAGTGAAATAGGCATCTGAAATATTTTTAGATGCGCTCTACCCCACACCTTCCGACGGTGTTTTCAGGCAATAGATGCCGCCCAAGCCCCGAATGGGTTTGGGGCGTTTCTCATGTGCCGAAATAAGAGATATGGGACAACGGGGAGTTCTTGAAATACCGGGATTCAACTACGCAGATTCAGAGACATATTCCTGAACATTCCGTTGGAACTGGCTGAGACGGACATCTCCACCAGGCAGATGAGCGATCAATTCCAGTTCGCCGCCAAGCGCCTCTATGATACGGCGCAGGGTGCCAATTTGCATATCGCCCTGGCTTTCTATTTTTGACAAGGTAGGCTCCTTGATATTCAATGCCTTGGCCAGTTGCTCTTGCGGGACAGGGGACGTCAATCATTAAGTAACTAACTCAATTAATCTATAATTTTTTCTTTGGCGATTCGCTCACCCCGTCGCACAGCATACCCGATGCCTTGTCCGGTCATACCAAAAAGTCTTGCCAAATCTGCCAACGAATACCCCAAATCCTCGACCGCCCAGTAACAATATAGCCCTCTCGCTTCGGCTCTGATTTTTTGGCGGCTCTTTGAATATATTTCATCCGGTTCTATGCCAAAAATACCGCAAACCTTCTGCTCTATTGTACCAAGATCATATCCTTGGCTTTTCAACTCATAGAAACGTTCAAATTTCTCCTCTGCCTCTTCGAGCACCTCCATCACAAAGGCGCTATCTCCCAATATCCGATGATCACTCTTAATTCTATCTTGTCCACTGAAACGAGCATCCTTTACGGCTTGCCATCCGCCCAAACTCCGTATTAAACCACCGCCAACAAGCTCCGGCCTCCGTCCCTGTTCAATCCCCGCTTCAACATATTGAAGGTACCCCTTTTGGGCTTCACCGAGCGATTTGCCGAAATAGGACAGCACATATCCGCTATCCTGCCATGGATGTTTCTCTTTTTTCAGTAAGACTCCATGACCACAGTAGGTATAATTGTTAAGCTCGGATATGTCAGTAACGATTTTTGCCCTCAATGGGTTCAAATGGATATAGCGTACCAGCTCTTTGAGGTAGGCATCCTCCTGGCAAACAATCGATTTGTAACGATTTTGAAAAAGCTGGCCATGTCGTTTGTGTCTGAGATTGAAGCTTACCGCATACCCTGTTAGCAATCGACGCATTAAAGTCGATAGCGGTATATTCCCGGTTCGAAACAAAAAATGTGCGTGGTTGGATAAAAATGCCCATGCGTAGCAGGTTATATTCGTTTCGGGCAAGAGGATTGCCAACCGGTCAAAAAAGTTGTCCCTGTCCTGATTGTCATTAAATATTTTTCTACGTTCTATCCCACGAATGATTACGTGGTGAAGAACACCGGGAGCATCGATTCGGGCTAATCTTGGCATACTATTTCTACTATCAGTTTGGCAGCATCATATCAAATTATTTACTTAATGATGGACGTTATATATCAAAACATCGAAGGGTTACACCCCTAATGGTACAGGAAATAAAAAAAAGGACTTTGATCTAAGTCATAACAGAAAAAGAAACCTCCTGTTAAGATGAAGCCGATTTGCCAAACAACTTTAACTTAAAAAGGAGGTTTCAAATGAACGGTGTAGATACTACCAGGCTGGAGAGTTTTCGTCAATTGCGGAAAGAGATCCGTGGATCCAGTGAACATTTGATTGTAGGCATTGATGTGGCCAAGGATAATCATCATGCTTTTTTTGGAACGGCCAGGGGGAAAACCCTTCTGAAGCGGCTGGTTTTTAATAACAATTTGCAGGGGTATGAGAAATTGTTCACGTACGTTGAAGCAACCAAAGTGAAGAATAATCTGAATAAGGTGGTTTTTGGCCTTGAACCGACCGCCAATTACCACAAACCTCTGGGAGAGCATTTGATCAAATGCGGTTTTGATGTGGTGCTTGTGGCTGGCACGGCGGTCAAGAAAAACCGTGAATTACTGGATGGGCGCTGGGATAAACATGATACGAAGGATGCGGCTAATGTAGCGGATTTGGTTT
>JABGPV010000171.1 GCA_018644785.1 Deltaproteobacteria bacterium
CCAAATATAAATTTCCGCATTCGGGTCCTTTATTTTTTTGGGAATGGTGTACATCAGGCCGGAACTAATGTGATCCGTACCCTCAATGTGAAAGGCATCGAATTCGGGATACGTCCTCACATCTATCAGGTAAGCCTTCTTTTTGCCCGCAATGACATCCTGGTAAACCTGATAAAACTTATCCACACCGACAACCTTATCGGCCGGAATCAACGCCGCAAAGCTCGCATTCACTTTTTTTTCTTGGGCTTTTAGGGGGTTGTCCCCCGCAAAGGTCATACTTGCCATGCACAGAAACAGCACGATAACGAGTGAAAGAATAATTTGCTTTTTCATCTTAAAAAAACCTCCCGTCTGTAAGACATTAAAAGAGCATGGCTCTTCGCGGATTAACGTGAAAACCTGGATTCCGGCTCAAGCCCGGAATGACCTTAAGGCGTTTTCATATAAGCATCACGCTAATCCGCGATGAACCGAGAGTATTTAACCAGACCCTGAAACAATCGATTGTCACCCCCTTTCGTTTTCGAGGCCTTACATCTCTGTAGAGTTTAAGAAGCGCTCCGGCACACGTCAAGGCGGTTTATGGAAACGCAGCGCATTTCCCAAAGCGGCCGCCTTAGCCCATGCGAAGATCCCCCCATTCATATTTAACAATGGCCACCAGGACCAGGGCTGCGGTTTCAGCCCTCAGAATCCGGCTGCCCATGGAGACCGGTATAAAACCGGCGTGCTGAGCTGTTGAAACCTCTTCCGGCGTAAACCCTCCCTCAGGACCGACCATTCCCGTAAACCTCCCTGATGGTTCATACTTCTGAAGAAAATCCTTCAGGTCCCGTGACTGTTCCCTTCCTATCATTATGGTTTATAACCATTCCCTATTGTTTATATCCAGATCTCAATTTTGAAAAAGCGGAAGAAGAGGAAAAACAGGGTGATCGCCAGAACGATCTTCAGGGTTTTCTCACTGAATAGCTTCTGCGCGCGGCTCCCTAACATACCGCCGACAAAACCGCCGATGATAATGGAAATCATCAGCCATAGATCCGGCATATATCCATTCAACAGGTAACCGATGAAGGATCCGACACTGCTGAAGCAGGTACCGATAAGCGAAATCGGAACAGCAACGTACATGGGAAGCGCCCCCAGCGTGGTCATCGCCGGCACCAGCAAAAAACCGCCGCCAATGCCGAAAGACCTGGAGACGACCCCAATACCCAGGCCCAGAATACCGAAAAGAAGTGGGTTGATTGTAAACTCTTCACCCCAGAATTTGAATCGATAATCGGTCAAACCGGTCTTGACGGGCTCAATCCTGCCCATTTCCACGGATTTTCCTTCTTTTTTGGCTTTGGCGACCGCCTCGTTGAATTTTTTAACCATGGCCTTGATGTTTTTCCGTTTCTCCATGGCCTTGGGCATCATCTCCCTTAGGGTCTGAATACCCATGAGGACCACAAGGACAGCCAGCCATTCTTTATATTGTTTCATCGGCAGGTATGCCGAGACATATTTTCCCAGCCAGATAGATCCGATGAAAATACCGACACCGAAAGAGATACCCACCGGCCAGGCCACCCGTCTTTCCACCACCGCATACCGATAGAAAGAACCTAAGGGTGAGAACAAGGTCAGGGCCATGTTGGAGGGTTTCAGCACATTAGCGGCATTGATGCCCACGGGTCCGGCCGTATGGACAACCAGTATCTGGAATGCCGCCATGAGCATGCCCCCGGCGGCGCCAATCATGGAAAAGTATGTGCCCACAAGAATGGCCCCGATAATAATCCAGAGAGGGTTCATGTAACGACAAGCCAAGTTCAGCCAGAACCCGTTTTTCAACACTCTATAAGAACCGCTCTTGGCGCCGTTGACATAGACATCGAAATCGGTATCAGGTGGTGTATTTCGGAAAGATTCAAAAGCAGCGGTGAATTTGCCTGTTTTCTTGTCCAACTGAATGGATGTGCCTTTGTCCCAGTATCTACCGCTTCCCTGGTCGGCCATGACCGTTCGGGAAAAGATCGTTACCTTGCCCACATTAGTGCTCTCTTTGACGATGGTGTTGATGCCGTATGAGGACTCGTTGGCGTATCTGAGAAAATTCCACTGATCCTCGGACGTGATGGGACCCAACATGGATTTGGCGCCGGCATCAATATCACCAAACTTCTTTTTAAGATAGTACATGGTGGTGGAGTATATCCCTCCGGTTTTGCCCATAAGAAACGACGGACCACCGAATCTTTTTTTTCCTTCTTTTCCGAAAGCGGCGGTATCGGTGGTTAGCATGTAATAGAGTGGTGGAATCGCAGTGTTTTCGCTAAACTTATTTTTCTTTGCCGCTTTTTTAAGTTTTTTCTGTTCAGTAATCCCATCCGTGTCCTTGGTCGCAAACATTTTCTGTTGCGCAATCGCGATATACAACTCCTGCCCCGGGGATATGGTACCTTCGATGGTCACAATATCACCGGCTTTGTATTCACTGGAAGATATTGTAGCCTCTGCATGAGTGATGCCGGGAACTGCAATAAATATGGCAATTGCCAGAATCAATAATGTAGTAAATAATTTCAATACTTTGTTCATGTTTTCCTCCCTTATTTGAATGTTTTCTTCAATTAATTTAAACTAACTAAGAAAAAAATACCCCCTTTCCTCATGAACTTATGATACTATTTTTTTAACTTAAAATACTGAATTGCCAATACTGCGCCCAACTCACTACAGACAATGCCGATTATTAAGAAAACCATAAGATCCCCGCTATTAAACAAGTTTTCACCCATTATATTTACGGATATTAAAATCAAGATGGAGTAAGTGATTAAAACGTTTAAAATACCTGATATCATAGCGGATATCTGTTTATATCTTAGCAGATCCCTTGCCTTATCCAGCAGGGAGTATCCTGTTATTGCGGTATTCAGAGCTATTATCCACGGAATAAATTTGAGAACTGAAAAGATATTAAGGAAGGTAGAGAAAAACAGAACAATGAGTATTGCACCCAATACACCCGCAAGGATTGAATAGGCGATTTTACCCAGTAGAGAAAAACTATTTTTAGTAAGACCCATTGTATTTAATATATAATTTCCATTAGTGTGAAATACCAGCCCTTTCAAGGTAGTACTCTCACCTGCTCCTTTTGGCGAGAATCTTGGATGTAGAAACATGTGGAGTATTCTTGCAGCTTTTCCGCTTCGGTTGCGGCTTTTTTGGTCCTCGGGGATGTTTTTGAAAAGTTGAAAGTCTTATATTACCCGCAAGTTCTTTAAGTAATTGGGATAGCTTAGCTGAAGGATGAACTTAAAGCGCAATAATTTTGTTGTACAAAGAAAATACGGCGCCTGAAGCTGAATCGTTTGAGAGATCGGCATGTAATATAAATAATTTCATATGGGAGTGCAATAAAAGTTTTGCACTTACCGGTAAGACTCTCCTCCATATTTGGAAATTGTTTAACAAAATCAATTTTCACATAAGAATGATAGACGCCCTCTTTAAATATTAAGCAAAAATATAAACATGTTACACGTATTCAAGCACGCCTTAAACCGCTATACTGGAAATATGACATTAAATAAAAAGTTATGATGTTCCAGGCATACTATTTGCAGAAATCCCGATGGCATTAAAAAGTTTTTAAGAGGAGAGATTAATGAAAAAACTATTGACAATCGGTATGACAATCCTGCTGCTTGTTGTTTTAACATTGCCTGCCATGGCAGTTAAAAACAGGCGCAATCGCTCCAAAGACAATCTCTCTACTTGAACGGCTGTTCAGGTAAATGGGCACAACGGATGAAGGGCAATCGAATCTCATTCCATAGCAGCCCATGCGGGTGGTAGTAATACAGAGAAAGTTAAATAATTATATTCTTAAACAAGTTGCAAAAATTCAAAAAAGCGAAATCAAAGAAAAGGGAGGAAAGGCATGACGAAAGAGATATTCAGTCTCTGTTTTATGTGTTCTGTGCGTTGTCCCATTAAGGTGCAGGTCACAGACGGCCTCGTCAAGTTCATTGAGGGCAATCCCCATGTGGCGGGGATTGAAGGAAGCCTCTGCCCCAGAGGATCAGCAGGTATTTCCCTGCTCTATGACGATGAAAGAGTAAAGGACCCGATGATCCGGGTGGGCGAGCGGGGCGAAGGGCACTGGAAAAAGGCCACATGGGATGAGGCCCTTGACTTTGTCGCCGAAAAGCTAAAACCGATCATTGAAGAGCACGGGGGGCACAGCGTCGTCATCGGTGAGCGCACACAACTTGCCACACATGCCACGAAAACCTTTTTGAAAGCAATCGGTTCTCCCAATCAGTTTACCCATGACTCCCTATGCAAGGGTTCGGTGAACACGGCCTGCCGCTCGCTTTTCGGCTACACAGACGCTCAGATGAACATGGACTATGGAAATACAAAACATATCGTGCTCTATGGGCGAAATCTGTTTGAGTCTCTTTCGGTGAAAGAAGTAAACAACATGATGAAGGGCTTGGAGAAAGGAGCCGAACTCACCTACATCGATCCCAGGGTCACTGTGACCGCTACCAAGGCACGACGATATTGGATGATCCGCCCCGGCACCGATCTTGCCCTCAACTACGCCCTTATCCACGTGATACTCAAAGAAAACTTATACGATACCGAATATGTCCACAGGTGGGTCCAGGGTCTGGCCGCCCTTCAGGATTTCATTGGTCCCTATACACCGGAATGGGCTGAGGAGGAGACAGGAATTCCTGCCGGCGCCATTGTGGACCTGGCACGAAGGGTGAGCAAGGCCAAGCCTCAGGTCATCTTTCATTTCGGATATCGAGGCGCCAACCACCCTAATGAGATCTACCTCCGCCGCTCCATTATGATCTTGAACAGCCTCATGGGAAGTGTTGAGGCAAAAGGAGGCTTCTTTTTCAAGAAAGGCCCGGGCGAAGAAGGGGGCAAACCCGCAAGGAAGCTCACGGAACAGGATTTTCCCAAGATCGAAGTTCCTCGCTTCGACAAAGTAGGAACACCGGAGTTCCCGCTGCCTGATCCAAACCATGGTGTGGGCCAGATGCTGCCCAACGCCATCCTCAATGAAGACCCCTACCCAATCAAGGCGTTGATTGCCTTTCGCTTTGATCCATTAATGTCCATACCCGATACCAATCTTACCAAGAAAGCATTAGAGAAACTTGATCTGATTGTAGCCATTGATATTAACTACAGTGATATTGCATGGCATGCGGATGTTATCCTTCCGGAGTCCACCTACCTTGAACGAACCGACTCTATCCAGCAAGCCAATGCTCTCAAGCCTCAGATGTTTTTGAGGAGACAGGCCGTTCCTCCCCGGTACAACACCCGGGAGGGGGCCATGATCCTTAAACAGATCGCCGACCGCATCGGTACAGGGAAGTATTTTCCCTATGAAAACATGGAAGATCTGGTCAAATGGCAACTTGAAGGGACAGGCTTTAAGATTGAGGACTTTGACGCCAAGGGTTTTGTGGCTTATGGGAAAAACAAAATCTTCTGGGACCGAAAGGACGGAATCAAATTCAAGACCCCATCCGGGAAGATTGAATTCAAATCATCCCTTTTGGAGGACGCGGGATTCGAGTCATTTCCCGCCTATGAGCACATGCCCTCACCGCCAGAGGGCTACTTCAGACTTGTGGTGGGCCGAAATGCCGTCCATACCCATGTTTCCACACAGAACAACCCTTACTTAAATGAAATTTGCCCGGAGAATCTTCTCTGGATCAATTCAGAGAAGGCGGAAGAGCTGGGCATCAGTGACGGTGATTTGGTGGAAGTAGCTTCCAAGGTTGGCAGTGGCACAATCAAGGCGTTCGTTACCGACCTCATCCACGCGGAAGCTGCTTTTATGCTTCACGGCTTTGGCCATGAGGCGGAGCGGGCCACACGCTCATATCAGAAGGGTGTTAATGATGCGCTACTCCAGGAGAATATCTCGGATCTGATTGGTGGAAGCCCGGCCCTGCACCACACTTTCGTATCCGTAAAACCGGCATAATAAGCTATTGGAGGAGAACAATGAGCAAATATTTCATGTTGCAGGATCAGCAGAAATGTATTGGCTGTCATTCATGCGAAATTGCCTGTAAGAGCAATAAAGGTCTGCCCGCAAGCTCGAGACCCTGCCAGATAATCACTGTGGGCCCCAAGTTTTTCAACGGCAGACCGCGGGCATCCTATATTTTTATGCCCTGTTTTCATTGTGAAAACCCCTGGTGCATAGCCTCCTGTCCCACAGGGGCCATGCAGAGGAGGCCACACGATGGGATCGTTTTCGTGAATCACAATCTCTGTGTTGGGTGTAAGACCTGCATCTCCGCGTGCCCCTGGGGCGCGCCTCAGTGGAACTCGGAGACTGGAAAGGTAGTCAAGTGTGATTACTGTATGGACCGGATCGACCTGGGGCTCAAACCGGTCTGCGTTACGATCTGCACCTCCCATTGCCTTAATTTTGACGTAACCGAAAAGATGCCGCTCATGAAGCGGGAGCGTTACGCTCAGGCAATGGCCTCCACAAAAGGTGCGGCACACCTAGAATAATAGATGCCTACAAAACCCCCTAACCGGGTCGGAGGCCTCGAGATCCCTTTGAGAAAGAGGGAGACCTATTTCACTCTCTCCATTGAAATAGCACCTTCAAATCCTCCCCTTCCAAAAGGGAGTGAGAGCGATTTTGGCAGGGGAATCCTTCACTAACAAGAGGAGCATGATTCATGGATGTGGAAACAGTAAATTCAATCCTCACTAAATTTCCGGAAGTAAAAGGCAATCTTATTGGGATCCTTCATGAGATGCAGAACCGCTTCAACTATCTTCCTGAGGAAGAGCTGCGGTACTTATCAAAAAGAACCAACGTACCAATTACCCAGATATACAGTATTGTGAATTTCTATAACCGATTCAGTCTCGAACCAAAGGGCGAGAATGTGGTCTGCGTATGCCTTGGCACGGCCTGCCATGTGAAAGGCGCTGAAAGGGTGATGGATCAAATCAGGGGGGAGCTGGATATCAAGGCCGGAGCAGGCGGAACGACGGATGATATGAAATTCTCTCTGGAAGAAGTCCGGTGTATCGGGGCCTGTAGTCTGGCCCCGGCAGTTGTGGTGAATGAAGAGACCTACGGCCAGGTGACTCCTAAGCAGGTTCATAAGATATTGAGACACTATAGGTAATTGTTCGGCCAGGTGGGTTCGTTTCGTGCTGTTGGCGTTGTGAAAAGCGCGAATAACTCAAAAGGGCGGACAGTGCAACCAATTACGTCATAAGGGTTAAAATATGGCTTCAAAAACCGACAAAGAAATCGTCATAAGTATCTGTGCCGGCACCGGCGGCGTTGCAGCCGGAGGCAATAAAGTGATAGAGGCATTCCAGCAGGCATTGGATGAAAACGAGCTGACAGCGAAGTACAAGGCTCGAACCCACAAGGTGGGATGTCGAGGTTTTTGCGCAAAGGATGTCCTGGTGGATGCGGCCATTGACGGTGAGCAATGGACTTACCAATTTGTTACGCCGGATAAGGCAAAAGCGATTGTAGAAAAACATATTGTTGGAGGTGAGCCCGTCAGTAAGTGGTTGGTCAAGGAAGACTACCATGCTTTTCACAGCAAGCAACAAAAGCTGGTGCTCGCGAATTGCGGTCAAATTGACCCGGAATCCATTGAGGAATATATTGCCTTTGGAGGATACGAGGCCGCCAGAGATGCTCTGGGGATAGATCCGGATGAGATAATCGGGACCATTACGGAGTCAGGTCTTAGGGGCCGAGGGGGAGGCGGTTTTCCCACCGGTATCAAATGGGGAAGCTGCCGGCGGGCCGGCGGTGATATTAAATACGTCCTGTGCAACGCTGACGAAGGCGACCCCGGGGCCTTTATGGATCGCTCCATCATTGAGGGAAATCCCCACTCTGTCATAGAGGGGATGATCATCGGCGCCCACGCCATCGGTTCTTCCCAAGGCTTTGTCTATATTCGCGCCGAATACCCCCTGGCGGTGGACCGTCTTCGCCTGGCCCTTGATCAGGCGCGGGAGAGAAATTTTCTGGGGAAAAATGTTTTTAGCACGAATTTCAATTTTGAGATCAAAGTCGTGCTTGGCGCCGGGGCCTTTGTATGCGGCGAGTCAACCGCCCTTATGACTTCTATTGAAGACAGGGCAGGTGAACCAAGGCCAAAATATGTTCACACCACCGACCGGGGAGTTTGGGGAAAACCGAGCAACCTGAATAATGTGGAGACATGGGCTAATGTCCCTTTGATCATCAAAAATGGGGCAAAGTGGTACAATGGGATCGGCAGCGATATCAGCAAAGGAACCAAAATATTCTCTTTGGTGGGTAAGATCAATAATACCGGTCTGGTGGAAGTCCCCATGGGTATCCCTTTGCGAGATGTCATTTACGAGATAGGCGGCGGCATTCCCAAAAAGAGAAAATTCAAAGCCGTTCAAACGGGTGGGCCATCGGGCGGATGCATCCCGGCCAGCCATCTTGATATGCCTTTGGACTATGAACACCTTTACGAAGCAGGGTCCATGATGGGCTCTGGCGGCATGATCGTCCTAGACGAGGATACATGCATGGTTGACATGGCCAGGTACTTCTTGGAATTTTGCCGGGATGAGGGATGCGGACAGTGCACACCGTGCAGAGAAGGTATTTTCCACATGGTGCGATTGCTGACAGAGATCACCGAAGGAAAGGGAACACCGGAGCATATCTCGATACTAGAAGAGCTATCCCCCATGATTGAGGATGCTTCTCTGTGCGGCCTTGGCAAAAGCGCGCCGAATCCCGTTTTATCCACGCTTCGCTATTTCCGGGACGAATACGAGGCCCACATCATAGATAAGCGCTGCCCGGCCGGGGTATGCAAGGCCCTTACCACTTTCACCATAGATGAAGCCGCCTGTAACGGATGCACGGTGTGTGCCCGAAACTGCCCTGTAGCCGCAATTACCGGTGAAAAAAAAGAACCTCATCATATCCATCAAGATAGATGTATCAAATGCCGTATCTGCTACGAAGGCTGCAAGTTTGGGGCTATTATGAAAGGATAGGGATATAGAGTTATGGCAACAATGATCAATCTCACAATTAACGGAAAAAAGGTTCAGGCCTCCGAAGGCATGACTGTTATTGAAGCGGCCAAAAATGCGGGGATCTTTATCCCTTCTCTCTGCTACCATGAAGCTTTCGAGCCTGAAGGGACATGCAGGCTCTGTATCGTCGAGGTGAGCGGCCCGATCCGAAACTCAGTCAGGGTCTCCTGCATCCAGGAGGTCAAAGAAGGCCTGGTGGTGGAGACAGAGACAGAGCGCATAAAAAAACATCGCACGCTCATCTTAGAGCTCCTTTTGGGCCGTTCGCCATACTCAAAAGAACTCCTGGATCTGGCTGCCAGATGCGGAGTCGTCACAAGTCGGTTCCTGACCGGGGAGCAGGATGATTGCGTACGATGCGGCAGATGTGTCCGGGTCTGCCGCGACAGAATCGGCGCTTATGCCCTCTGTTGGGCCAATCGAGGATACGAGCGAAAAGTCACCACGGATTTCGAGCGGCTTTCGGAATACTGTATAGGCTGTGGCTCCTGCGCCCAGGTCTGCCCAACCGGCGCAATCAAGATGGAAGACAGGGGAGTTGAGAGAAAGATATATACCTGGGGACAAGTAGTTGCCCGATTTAAACTCGAAAGATGCAAGCAGTGCGATAAGCCTTTTGCTCCCAAGAAATATCTGGATTGGGTGAGAGAAAGGGCATACAAACCCATGGGTCTGAAACTTGTGGACATTATCTGTCCTGAATGTGTCAGGAAGGCTGAACGTCCGGCACCTGTTGAAAGCCCATTGACTGGTGCACCGTTTCAGGCTTGGTGATTTTTACTGGGAGATACTGCAATGGAGAATTTTGTCAAGATAAAGATCAATGGAGAGCAACATGAGGCGGAAGCGGGCAAGAGACTCATCCTGATATTGGAGGAGAAGGGCGTCAAGGTCCCCCATCTTTGCTTTCATCATGCCCTGGTGCCAGGCGCCTCATGTAAACTTTGCGTAGTGGAAGTAAAGGAAAAAAACAAGCCGCCTTCCACCAAGCTTTCATGCGCAATCAAATGCAGGGAGGGATTGGAAATAACCACAGAGAGTGCAATGGTTTATCAGTTGAGAAATACTGCCATTGGCAATCTTCTGAAACTGGCGCCCCGGGCCGATATCATCCATCAGATTGGCGAAGAATTCGGGCTTACCACGGGCACAAAACCCGATGGTTGCATTCGTTGCCGTCTGTGCGTCAGGATTTGTAAAGATATTATCGGAGCAAAGGCCCTTAGAATAGTTAAAAAAAACGGAATGAATTGTGTGGTTCCTTCTGAAGTGGGAACTTGCCTCGGATGCGGAACCTGCGCCAATATCTGCCCTACCGGCGCCATCAGGTTTGAAGATAGGGGAAATGTGCGAACCATACTTATCAGGGATGAGACTATCGGAAGCCATGCGCTTGAGAGATGCGAGATATGCGGAAGCCTGTTTGCGACTGCCAAGTTTCTGAAACATGTGGAAAAGTCTGAGGAATCCCACCCGCATGTGAAGGAATCTCATATACTTTGTTCCACCTGCGCCAAACTGTCCGCGGTAAAAAACCTGAAACTGCTCACCCCGCATCTTGCGAATACATACGCTGGCAAACCCACATAGCAGAGAAAAGGCCTT
Source organism: Deltaproteobacteria bacterium (assembly GCA_018644785.1). The sequence continues at coordinate 10,735 of JABGPV010000171.1, forward strand.
GAAATTCATCGATGTGAACAGGAAGGTGGAACCACCTTATTAAAGATATAAAAACCAGGGTAGAAAAGCTCTAAAGGTTGGCCAAAGATATTTGAAATTGTGAAAGAAGGAACATAAGCAAGACAGGCACTTAATTTCGTTTATGGGAGACTGCTTTCTCTGTAGGTCAGTCTTGCTTCTTCCTTCTTGACCACGATATTCCGTAACCAGCGGTCGTTATCCTCTTCCGGACAATCTGTGCGGTAGTGAGACCCTCGGCTCTCGGTTCGCAATAAAGCCGCCCGGCAGACCACTTCGGAGAGCAGCAGCATATTTTCAAGCTCAAGGCATCGGATGAGATCAGACATTTTCCCGATCGAAGCTTTTGCTGCCTCAGACCCGATATGGGATATTTTTTCCAGAGCCTCGCCAAGGCCTTCCGGATCACGCAGAATCCCGGCCTTGGACCACATGGCCTCCTTCAGGGACCGACACAAAACCTTTGGATCCAAACCACTTCCCCCGAAATGGGATTCCAGACGGACTTTTTCATGG
>JABGPV010000172.1 GCA_018644785.1 Deltaproteobacteria bacterium
TGTGCCTTCTGATATTTACCGGGATCGGGTTTACACTCCGGACCCGCAAAGCATTTGAGCATGAGGAGAAACTAAAAGCCGAGCTCGAAAAAACAAACCTAAACCTGGAAAAACGCATAGAACAGGAAGCCCTCCTCAAGGCCGAGATAGAGGAGGCAAACCGTCATCTGGAAAAACGCATTGCCGACCGGACCCAGGAGTTGAACGCTTTGTCCGGGCAGGCGGACAGCCGGGCGCTCTTCGAGAAGGCCCAGAGCAATCTTGTGACGGCTCTCCAGGGGGAAAGCACCCTGGCCGATGTGGCTTTTAGCGCCGTTACCGGTGTGGTGGAGTTTCTGAAGGCCCCCGTGGGCGCCATTTTTATCCAGACCGAAAAAGGGGACATGTCTCCCTATCTCCGCCTGGCCGCGCAACCCCATGATTACATGGCCAACGCCCCCACCCGTTTCCCCCTCAATGAAGGCCTGGTGGGCCGGACCGCCGCCAGCGCCAAATCCATGGTCACCGAACTCCCGGAAGGGAAAATGTATGTTTCCGCCGGCATCGGGGACATTCCCCTGGGGGTGGTTCATCATGTGCCGGCCGTCCACAAGGACCGGGTGGTGGCGGTGCTGGAAATCGCAGACAGGGAAAGGTTGACCCACTACAACATGGAGTGGGTTGAGAAGGCCGCCGCCAACATTGCCACCGCCATTGTGCTCACCCATGACCAGGACCAGTTAAAGGCGGTGTTCGAGCAGGTGACCGACAGCGAGCAGCAGGTGCGTCATATCCTGAATGCAGCGGGTGAAGGGGTTTACGGCGTTGATGCCGAAGGGGGGATCAGCTTCTGCAACCCGGCCGCCCTCAAGATTCTGGGCTACGACTCTGACGAGGAGCTGCTGGGCAAGAACCATCACGAACTCCTCCATCATACCCGGCCGGACGGCAGCCCCTTCCCGGGTGAAGAATGCCCTTTGAGGGAGGCTCTCACTCTGGGCCGGCTGGTGACATTGCAGGATGACCTTTTCTGGCGGGCTGACAATACGTCTTTTCCGGTGGACGTGAAGAGCAATCCCATTTTAGAGGACGAGGAGGTGACCGGGGCCGTCATTACATTTATGGACATTACGGAGCGCAAGGCAGCCACCGAGGCGCTTCAAAACCAGTTGGAAAAACTGGCAAAAGCCCGCCGGGCCATGCTGAACATGATGAAAGACCTGGATGAGGAAAAGCAGAAAGCCGAAGGGGCCACCCAGGCCAAAAGCGATTTCCTGGCCAATATGAGCCACGAGATCCGCACCCCCATGAACGCCATTATCGGCATGGGCCATCTGGCGCTCAAGACCGATCTGGACCCCAAGCAGCATGACTACCTTGTGAAAATCCATTCAAGCGCCCAGGCCCTGCTCGGCATCATCAACGACATTCTGGATTTCAGCAAGATCGAAGCCGGCAAGATGGACATGGAAATCATCGATTTCAGTCTGGACCAGGCCCTGGACAACGTGGCCAATCTGGTGGGGGTCAAATCCCAGGAAAAGGGGCTGGAGCTGTTGCTGAAAGTGGACCCGGATCTGCCAAACGACCTTCAAGGGGACCCCCTGCGCCTGGGCCAGGTACTGGTCAATCTCTCCAACAACGCGGTGAAATTTACCGAAGAAGGAGAGATTGTCATCTCCGCCGGTCTGATGGAAATGGTGGATGGACAGGCAAAGGTGCGGTTCGGTGTGCGGGATACGGGCATCGGGCTCACCGAGGAACAGCGGGGAAAACTCTTTCAGGCCTTCAGCCAGGCCGACGCTTCCACCACCCGTAAATATGGCGGTACCGGGCTGGGGCTGACCATCAGCAAACGCCTGGTGGAGATGATGGGGGGCGAGATCTGGGTGGAGAGCGAACCCGGGGTGGGGAGCGAGTTTATCTTTACGGCCATGTTGGGTGTGGGGGAGGCTCAACAAAAGGAGACCTTACAGCCCGGCCCGGATCTCAAAGGGATCAAGGTGCTGGTGGTGGACGATAACGATACCAGTCGTGAAATCCTGGAGGATATGCTCACTTCCATGTCCTTTGATGTGACCCTTGCCGCCAGCGGGCAGGAAGGGCTGGCGGAACTTGAAAAGGCGGACTTGGAAGGTCCCTTTGACCTGGTGTTCATGGATTGGAAGATGCCGGGCATGGATGGGCTTACGGCTTCTGAGAAAATCAAGAATCATCCTGAGCTCACACAAAAGCCTAAAGTTATTATGGTAACCGCCTACGGCCGTGAAGAAATCATGAACCAGGCGGATCAGATTGGCCTGGACGGATTCCTGATCAAGCCGGTGACCCCTTCCATTCTGTTGGACGCTGCCATGGCCGCCTTTGGAAAAGAGGCGTCCGGCAGCCGCCACAGGCTGGGACCAGGCGGTGAACCGGAAGAAACGGCGGCCATCAGGGGCGCTCAAGTGCTGCTGGTGGAGGACAACGAGATCAACCAGGAGGTGGCCCAGGAGATCCTGGGAGGCTCGGGTCTTACGGTTACCACTGTCGGAGACGGAAAGGAGGCGGTGGAGGCGGTGCAGGCGGCCAATTTCCACGCAGTCCTCATGGATATCCAGATGCCGGTCATGGACGGGTACGCCGCCTCCATTGAAATACGCAAGGATAAGCGCTTTGACGACATGCCCATCATCGCTATGACAGCCAATGCCATGGCCGGCGACAAAGAAAAGGCCCTGGAAGCTGGCATGAACGACCATGTGCCCAAGCCCATTGATGTGGCGCAACTTTTCTCGTGCCTGGCCACGTGGATCAAACCGGGAGTGCGGGGATTTGAGCCCAAGGTGGGCGACACCTCAAAACCCCTCGAAGCAGCACCCGCCCCACCAAAGGATCAGCTTCCCGAAACCATTGAGGGCATCAACCTGAAAGAGGGGCTCATGCGGGTGGGGGGGAACGCCAAGCTGTATCGCAGCCTCCTCATGAAGCTTAGGGACGACTACGCAAAAACGGATCAAGAGATCGCCGGTCAGTTGAAATCAGGAGAGGCCGGGGAAGCAGAGCGTCTGGCCCACAGCATCAAGGGCGTGGCCGGGAATGTGGGCGCAACAGCCCTCCATGAAGCCGGGGCAGTGCTGGAACACGCCATCAATCAAGGCGAGGCGGATACCTATGAAGAGAATATTTCTGATTTCGGCAAAGTGCTGAAGGATGTTATAATGGCTCTGGGGGTGCTGGGTGGAGAAGAAAAGGAAACCCCTGGTTCAGATAAAGCGGGTCCAGAAGCCAGCTCCGATGAATTGGCTGCTGCGTTGGAAGAACTGGTCCCCCATCTCAAGACCCGGAAACCAAAACCGTCCAAGGCAGCCATGGTAAGAATCAAGGAACTCAAGTGGCCGTCTCAATTCAGTATCGAAATGGCCGACCTGGACCGGTTCATAAAAAAATACAAGTTCAAGGAGGCCCTGCCCGTGGTGGAGGCGCTTCAAGCCAGATTGAAAGGTTAGTGTGGATGATCCCTTTCCCGCTGGTCATCCGATGAACGGAAAGGGTGAAAAATAAATCTCCCGTTATGTTGAGATATTTAAGTTGAAATCTCCCGGTTATTCGTGATATTATTGCCTGTAATGACTTATTTGTAGGGGGAGGTGAAAGATGCTCAGCAAAGAGGAAATTTTTGAAGTTCTGTTGGACTGGAATTATTGGGACAAGCCTTTACCTGCGACGGTAAGTCGTCCTCTTTATGAAAATGAAATGGCGAAAAAGGCGACCTCAGGTGAAATTCTCATCCTTAAGGGCGTCAGGCGATCCGGAAAATCAACGCTCCTTATCAACGAGATAAAGAGGCTCACCGAATCAGCCCTTGATCTTCGAGACATCCTGTACGTCAATTTTGAAGATCCTCGCTTTAACAACCATCTCACACTGGAACTCATGGAGAGGATCAAAGATGTCTTTCTGGAATTTGTTGGCCCTGGCAGAAAACCGGTGCTTATGCTGGACGAGGTGCAGAACATTCCAGTATGGGAAAAATGGGTACTCAAAGAATACGGACTGAATCAGTCCCGAATCTATGTCACAGGGTCAAGCTCGGCGCTGCTCAGCAAGGAGATCGGCACAGCCCTCACTGGACGTTATCTGGACATCGAGGTTTTTCCATTAAGTTTCAGTGAATTTTTGCATTTCAACAACCTCACAACCAAAACAACCGCGGACCGGATTCGAAAGCGCACCCGCATCAATAAGCTATTCAGCCGGTTCATGGAACAAGGTGGGTTTCCAAAATTATTTGAAATTGAAGACGCTGATGTGAAACGCGATCTTCTTAAGAGCTATTTTGATTCCATTTTGCTTCGGGATATTGTCGCCAGGCATCAACTGTCAAATTACCGAACGCTTGAGGATATGGCGACATTTTTGCTGGCCAATATAGCCTGTATCAGCTCCACTAACAAACTCAAGAACCATTTTTCCATTTCCTTTGACACTGCAAAAGACTATACCGGCTATCTTGAGGATGCCTTCCTGATCTTTCAGCTTCGTCGTTTTGCCTGGTCCGTCAAAAAGCAGATTGCCAATCCCAGAAAATTTTATTCCATTGACACCGGTTTATCCAACCGGGTTTCTTTTCAGGTCGGGGCCCGAAAAGCACAAAACATCGAAAACATCGTTTTTCTTGAACTGCTTCGCCGAAAACAGGATGTCTTTTATTTTAAAACAAAAACTGATCGTGAAGTGGATTTCGTGATAAAGCGAGGGGCGCAGGTGGTCGAACTGATTCAGGTTTGCTATTCCATTGAGGATGAACAGACCCGAAAGCGCGAAATAGCCGCCCTGAAGGCGGCAAGCCGTGAACTGGAGAGTGATATTGCCATCCCGTGTACCCTTCTGACCATGGATAAAGAAGAAGAAATGGATATACCTGGCTTCAAGATTAATGTTCGAAACCTCATTGACTGGCTTCTTTTCCCCTGAGCTGTTTGTAAACCGGAATATGAAGACAGGAGAAGCCATTTTCTGCCGGGTGGTGTTTCCCCATCTTGAAAACTCTTCGGTTGGCGGAGCGCTTTGATTGAAAATTATCTGGTTATACCGATAAAGTGGTTGCAGAAAATCTAAATATACCGAAAAATTGGGGTGATATAATTCTGAAGACATTATAACAGCATTGCATGAAACAAAAACAGCCTCAGAGGAACGTGCAATGAAAATAAGGTTGCATTACGATGGCAGTATGATTATAATGATCAGCATGATCAATATGATTCAGGAGGTTCATTTATGAGGCAATCGATTTCAGCCGTTGAAGCGCGGCAAAAGTTAGGCGAGCTCTTGAACAGGGTGGCCTTACGAAGGGAAGAAATCATCATTGAACGGGCTGGTAAAAAAATTGCCCGATTGTTACCCATAGAAAGTAAAGCATCACGCCCAAGGGGCAAACTTGATTTTCGTAAGGCTGCAGGGCTCGGAAAAGGAATCTGGAAAGATATGGACGTTGATGAATACCTGCGACGGGAACGTGACCAATGGGTTTAAACCTTGAATCCGGGGATATCATTTTCCTTGATACTGCGCCGTTTATATATTTTTTCGAACAGCATCCTGACTATTTTCCTGCTTTGGAAATCTTTTTCGACCAGTTATATAGAACCAATGCCCAGGCCATTACATCAATCATCACGTATATCGAGTTAACCACTCATCCCGCTCGCCAGGGGAAGAAGCAATTGGTCCGCAAGTACCGTGACTACCTGTCAAATTCTGAGAACATAAGCCTTTTTTCCCTTGATATGGACATTGCAGACCATGTTGTTGAATTGCGGTCGAAGTACCATTTCAAGACTCCGGACGCTATCCAACTTGGTACAGCCGTTGCCTGTGGTGCCGATTATATCGTGACAAATGACAAGGCATGGCAAAGCTTTGAAGGGATAGAAGTTGTCCTTGTTGGGGATTTATAGATCAATGAATCCGTAATCTGAAAACCCGTAAACCGAAACCCTGCAAGGAGGTTATGGTCAAAATTAAATTATGCCAAAGTCCGTCGGTATGTACCATCGAAATGGCTGATTTGGAACGGCTTGTCAAGAAATACAAATTCAAGGAGGCCATCCCCCTGGTGGAGGCCCTCCAAAGTAAACTGAAAGGATAGGTGCATTTAAATGAAAGCCTTATCGGATTGTACCGTGCTGGTGGTGGATGATACGGAAGCCAATGTGGACATTTTGGTGGATGCGCTGGGAGAACTCTATGATGTCTCGGTGGCCATGGATGGCCGAGAGGCCATGGAAACCGTGGCCGATGAACCGCCGGACCTGATTTTATTGGACATCATGATGCCGGAGATGGACGGGTATGAAGTGTGCCAAAGATTGAAAGGTCATGAGCGCTACGCCAAAATTCCCATTATTTTCCTGACGGCGCTTACTGAAATTGAAAACAAGACCAAAGGGTTTCAGCTGGGGGCTGTGGATTACATCACCAAGCCCTTTGAAATTGCAGAGGTCAAAGCCCGCGTACAGACCCACCTGAAACTGGCTCTGGCGGAGTGGGAACTTCAGGATTTGGTGGTGAAAACCCTGGGAGGCGCCATCGAGGTCCTCACTGAAATTCTGTCCGTCGCCAATCCCACAGCCTTCAGCCGCACATCTCGATTGAAACGCCATGCAAATGCCTTGATGGCAGCCTTTAACCTGAAGGACTTCTGGCAGATTCGGATGGCCGCCATGCTGAGCCAAATCGGTTGTATCGCCGTGTCGCCGGACACCATTGAGAAGATTTTCCGGGGACAGAACGTGTTGGTTAAGGAGAGGGAACGCTACGACCGGCACCCCCAGATCGGGTATGAACTGATCCGCAAAATTCCAAGGTTAACGGAGGTGGCTGAAATCATAGCACGCCAGCAGGACCTCCAAAAGAAAACCGGATTTAAGGGAGATGAGCAGGTACCGCGCCTGATTCAAATCGGGAGTCAGATTCTGAAGCTGGTACTGGCGTATGAGAAGCTGACTTACAGCGGAAAGAGTTCGGTTGACGCCATGACCGAGCTGAAACAAAGTGAAGGGGAATACAGCCCCAAACTCCTGGAAAAATTTTCCCAGATTGTGGAGCGTGAACCGCAACCGGCTAAAATGGATGTCCGAAAAATTTCTCCCCGGGATGTGACGGTGGGTATGGTCCTTGCCAAAGATATCATCACGAGCAGTGGATCGGTGCTCGTGAAGGCGGGTACCCAAATTAACCCGTTTCTGTTTGAAATCCTGCATAATTCCTCCAAATCGGAATACAGCGAGGACACCTTTGAGGTGTTTGTCCCCGCCTGATGGAGATTCTTTAAAGAAAACTGAAAGGTAGGTAACATTTTATGAAAGAACTTTCGGATTGCACCGTGCTGGTGGTGGACGATACGGAAGCCAATGTGGATATCCTGGTGGATGCGCTGGGAGAACTCTATGATGTTTCGGTGGCCATGGACGGCCGGGAAGCCGTTGAAACGGTAGAGGCAGAAGCACCCGACCTGATCCTTCTGGACATCATGATGCCGGAGATGGACGGCTATGAGGTCTGCGAGACATTGAAGGCCGATCATCGCTACACCAAAATCCCTATTATTTTTCTCACGGCGCTCACGGAAATCGAGAACAAGACCAGAGGGTTTCAGATGGGGGCCGTGGATTATATCACCAAGCCCTTTGAAATTACCGAGGTTCAGGCCCGCGTGAAGACGCATCTTTCCCTGGTGCTTGCCGGCCGGGAATTGGAGATGCAAAACGAGATCCTGGAGATCAAAGTGGCGGAGCGCACCAAAGAGCTGGCGGTCACCCAGGATGTTACCATCCACAGCCTAGCGGTCTTGGCGGAGACCCGCGACAACGAGACCGGCGGGCATATCCTTCGAACCCAGCGCTATGTTCAGGTCCTGGCTCGCCGGTTGGCTTTTAATCCCAAATTTTCCGACGTCCTGAATGAAAAAACCGTGGACCTGTTTTTCAAGTCCGCGCCCTTGCACGATATCGGCAAGGTCGGTGTTCCCGACGCCATTCTGCTCAAGCCGGGCAAGCTCACTGATGAGGAATTCACCACCATGAAGACCCATTGTGAGCTAGGGTATCAGGCCCTTCTGAAGGCGGAAAAGCTGTTTGAAATGGAAAGTAAGCCCTCATTTCTGTCACATGCTAGAGACATCGCCTACACCCACCAGGAAAAATGGAACGGTTCCGGATACCCCCAGGGGCTTAGGGGAGAAGAAATTCCCCTTTCCGGCCGTATCATGGCTGTTGCTGATGTGTATGACGCCCTCATCTGCAAACGGGTCTATAAACCCCCCTTCACCCATGAAAAGGCAGTGTCAATTATCAGCGAAGGGAGTGGCAGTCATTTTGATCCGGATGTGGTTGATGCGTTCCTGGAAATAGAGGAGTCCGTTAAGCGGATTGCCGCAGAGCTTGCGGATGATGAATAAGGGATGGCATTATCAGAAGGGCGCCATCCTGGCCGGAGACCTCATGGGAACAAAAGCGCGCCTGCTGCCGATGCCGGCCATGGCAGAGGTGGGAAACAACCTCGAAAAACTGGAAGAAATATTTCAAATAGCATTCCTCCCTTGACATCGGTTTTATACACCACTATACTATACAGAAAGACTATGGAAATGGTTGTCATATGAAGCTGTCCACTCGAAGCCGATATGGAACCCGAATGGTTCTGGATCTGGCGAGAAGATTTGATGAAGGCCCGGTAAGGATCGGGGATATCGCTGAGCGCGAAGGGATTTCCGTGAAATATCTGGAGCAACTCATCATCCCTTTGAAACAGGCCAATTTCATCAAGAGTGTACGGGGGCCCAAAGGTGGGCATATGCTCTCGCGGCCTCCCGAAAACATCACGGTGGGTGAGGTGGTGAAAGCCCTTGAAGGGGGAACGAATCTTACGGTCTGTATTGAGAACCCCGATAAGTGTGAAAGGTCCCCTGATTGCGTGACCCGGGACGTCTGGGAGGCGGCTTCAAAAGCCATGTACGATAAATTGGATTCCATGACCCTGGCCGGTTTGCTCTAGGGTAAATATGGCGGGTCGCCTGTAATATGAGGAAAATACCTTGAAGAATATGAAAATCGTTTCACTGGCTACCAGCAGGAAAAAGGGGACACCCAAGATTCCTGTTGATCATGTCCGTCTGGTTGAGGAACATGGGATCGAGGGAGATGCCCACGCAGGCCCCTGGCATCGGCAGGTGAGCTTTCTGGCGGCGGAGAGCATCGAAAAGGCCCGCAACGAGGGCCTGGACGTGACCTTTGGGAATTTTGCTGAAAATATCGCCACCGAGGGTGTTGACTGGGAAAAGGTTCCGGTGGGCACATTGCTGAACCTTGGAGATTCCGCCCGGGTGGAGATCACCCAGAAGGGAAAGGAATGCCACAACAAGTGTGCTATTTATTATATGGCCGGGGACTGTATCATGCCCCGTGAAGGGATCTTCGCCCGCGTACTCAAGGGAGGGAAGATTCGTTGCGGGGAGCCGGTACGGATTCTGGATGCATCCTGAGACAGGGCTGTTCCTGAGGAGAACCGGCGGGTTTTTTGGATTATAGTCAAATGATGAACAGGACGCCAATGAAAATTCGGAAATCCACATGTGAATGGCTGGTATGGACGCTGGCGTTTTTCCTGGCGACGGCAGGTCTTGCTCAGGGCGCGGAGCGCTGTAAAGGGAAATGTTGTCAAGAATCCCGGGAGCCGGCTGGCCGTGATCCTGGAGTCCCGGAATTATCGCTCAACCCGAGAATGCCCCTTGACGCGTTCCTCCCATCGTGCCATATGCCCGACCCATTGGACGTCCAAAGGGCCGCGGTTACTGAAAGGGAGACTTGTCAGGATGAGAGCACGCCTTCATGCTGCCATATGGGAAAGGCCGGGGCCGGTGTACAGGCATTGGCTGCTCAAGGGCATTTTTTAGGGACGGATCGTTTCCCCCATAACGATATGGTGCTCTCTATCCAGCCCCGGGACTTTTTAAATGAAGCGGGCGCCCGTCTTACCGTGGTCGGGTGGGTTTTGCACCCGAGGGCTGCCCCCGTTCCACTCTACCTGAAAAACACCTCCTTTATCTGTTGAACCCACCGGTCGGGTCTGGGATTGTGATGGCTTTCTAATCCATTTCTAATCCAGGCATCGGCACACACACCGACATATATTTCATCACCCCGCTTTCTGGACGGAAGGGATAGGAGGAGGAATGTTTATTCTCTCCAATATCCTCGTCTCCGTGCAGCGGGAATAATACAGAAAAAAAATAACCAATCTGACGCCGCCCCGGTTTTATCTACAGGCAGGCGAATCATGGAGGAGTCATGTCTCATAAGAAAAAGCAATCCATCAAGGAAGTCAGCACCAATAAAAAGGCAGCGGTCCTGGGCAATGAAAAAAAGAAGAAAAAAATCGTGCCCTATACCGTTCTTTCCATCTGCGCCATACTGGTCATCGCTGCGGTCGTATTCTTTCAGGGAAACGTTCAGAGTTCCCAGAACCGCTCCGTGGTCCAGAATGTGGGCCAGGGCAACAAAGGCCTCAGCCAGGTTCAGGTGGTCACGTATCCCACAACCCTGTTTGACGAAGGAAAGGCAAAGCATTTTGAGTTCCGGACCGACAACGGCATCACCGTTAAATATTTTGTGCTGAAGAGTTCCGATGGGGTGATCCGCGCCGCATTTGACGCCTGTGACGTGTGCTGGCCGAGCGGGAAGGGGTATTACCAGGAAGGGGACAAAATGGTTTGCAGAAACTGCGGAAAACGGTTTGCGTCAGTGAAGATAAATGTGGTGAAAGGCGGCTGCAACCCTGCCCCCCTGAACCGGAAGATCGATGGCGACAACCTGGTGATCCAGGTGGCGGATATCCTGGAGGGGCAGTCCTATTTTGATTTTAAAGGGAGGGGCTGATCATGAGACTCTTTGACATTTCGCTGGCGAATCTAAAGCGCCGCAAGGCCAAGGCCACCTTTATTCTCATCGGATTGCTGGTGGGGGTAACCGCGGTCGTGGCCTTCATGAGCCTGGTGGATACCCTTACCCG
>JABGPV010000173.1 GCA_018644785.1 Deltaproteobacteria bacterium
AGGCGAGGAAATCGCCTACGTTTTTGTAGGTGGGTTTACGGGCGGTTTGCATCAGCCGGTTTCGAAAGTCCTCCCGGAAGATGTTTTTATAGCTCACAATATCACGGAGCCGTTTCGGAATGACAGACATCATGTGCCCCATAATATGGGTGGGCATCTGGAGGAAGGCCATGAGATTGGGGGTGTACAGGTCCCACGCTTTAATGGGATTGAGTTTCCCGGGTGCGCCTTCCAGACTGGCGGCCATGTCTTTTGAAGATGCGCCGTTTGCCAGGTACGTGGCGAGAACAGCGCCGGCGCTGACGCCCACGAACATGTCAAAATCCCTGAGCCGTCGATTGGCCATGAAGCTGCTGAGTGCGTTTAATCCGCCGATTTTGAAAGCGCCGCCCGAGATGCCACCGCCGGACATGACCAGCGCCACTTTCGGATTGGGCTTGGGATGTTTTAAATCGCTTTTCTGTACTATGGTAATGCCCAATGGGTTTCTCCTTAAAATTGGGTAAACGCTCAAAGATATTTATTTAACTGATGAACGTCCAACATCGAACGTCCAACGTTGAACATCGAATGAAAAGAACGAATGTTAAATATTATAAGTCACTAAAATGCCTTCCCATACACGGCTAGAGCATCCTCATACGAAACCTCCCGTGGGTTGTAGACCAAGGCGCCGTCGTTAATGGCTGCTTCCGCTGTTTCAGGAAGCTGGTCTTCCAGAACTTTAGCATCCCGCAACCTTTCGGGAATTCCGGAAATTTTGTTAAGCTTTTTTAACAGATTCCTGATCAGGGAAATGGTTTCTTCCGCCTGTTCAAGGGGCTCCAGGTAGGCGCGGGCACCTCCCAGAAACCCGGAAAGCTCCGCAATGTATTCCGGAACCTTGGGGATGTTGTATTCAAGGCACCATGGCAGAAGAATGGCATTGGCCATCCCGTGGGGCACATGGCAGACGCCTCCCAGGGCATGGGCCAGGGCGTGGACCATCCCCACCATGGAGTTGGAAAAGGCAATTCCCGCAAAGAGGGCCCCATTGGCCATCCCCATCCGTGCTTCCATGTCCTTACCGTCTTCGGTTGCGCGAACCAGGTACCGGCGAATCAGGTCAATGGCCGTCTTGGCATAGATGTCGTCAATGGGGCTTTTTTGAAGACAGGTGTAGGCTTCTACCGCATGGGTCAGCGCATCCATGCCGGTGGCGGCCGTAATTATGGGGGGCATGGTCAAGGTCATTCGGGGGTCGATTACGGCCAGGTTCGGATAGAGTTTATCGGATACAAAACTCATTTTACTTTCCGTGGTTTCATTGTAAATAACCGCCACTTTTGTGACTTCGCTGCCCGTGCCTGCCGTGGTGGGGATGGCGATAAGGGGTTTCAGGTCAACGGTAATTTTGTCGGCCCCTTGAAAATCGAGGATATCGCCGGAATCAGCAGATAGGACAATATTGGCGCCCTTGGCCGAGTCCAGGGCGCTGCCGCCGCCTACGGCGATGAAGCAGTCGCATCGCTCGGTTTTAAACATTTTCGCAATACGGTTGGCAACTTTGTCGCTCGAGTCTTGGGGCACCTCATCAAAAATACGGCCGATTTTCACATCGGAATCCGCAAAGGCGGATTTGACGATATCAATGAGCCCGGCTTTGACCACGCCTTTATCGGTGACAATCATGGCCCTCCGGCACCCCAGGAGTTTCATCTCAAAAGGAATATTGCTGACAGCCAGCTGGCCTGAGAGGATTTTTACGGGACAATAGAATTGGTAATAGTTAGGCAGCATGATATTTCCTCCTATTGTTTTTTAATGGCGCATTTGAGACCGTTTTTCAAAAGCGCCGGTCCCAAGGCCGCATAAATGATGCCTTTAGCAGCCAACTGGTACATATTGAGGGTGGGCGGTCGCTTGAAAATTCTATTCAATATGAACTGGGGAAAAAGATAAGTTTCCACAATGGCCAGGGCCCGGTTTAATTCCATGCCGTAGGAAACCTGACCATCCAGCAGAATTCGGCTTTCGGCCAGAGCCTGGTGGGCGCTCATCTGAGCCGTAAGCACCAGCACGGCGGAATCCAGGTTTTTAAATAGAAAGGTCATGTCCGGATCAACCTTTCTTTTCCCCAGGTAGTAAATGCGATCCCCCCTTTTTTCCAGGGTAATGAAAGGTCCTTTGGGGAGAACGCCCAGTGCGCATCGCCTGCCGTCGTTCCATGATGAAATCTCCTGTTTCAAATCAGGGGCCCGTTTGGAGACCTCTTCAAAGGCCACACCGATGACCGTCAGGGTCATGTCGATGAGCTCATATTTGCTTCTGGATTGGATGACCGGGTAAAAGGGGATACCACGGAGTTGGGCCAGGCCCTTTTCGATAATAAAGTCCATGAAATTATCTCCTCATTTTTTCCGGCTCCGCCAAAGTGGCTACGACGGCTGGACATGCAACCGTTATATTGGCAACCGTATTGGTACTACTGATCTTATGGTTAAACAAGCAAAAAGTGACCCCGGGAGCATCCGAAAATCGCGTGCACAGGCGAGCTTGACAACCACTGCAGTCTGCGAATTTATCTTGAAATCGTAAGATTGATCGGTTATAAACAGAGCAATTCACGCCTGAACAGGATATCAAAAATATGTTTGCATTTCAAAAAATTATTGAAAAACGGATACGGGACGCTCAGGACAATGGGGACTTTGACGACCTTCCGGGAAAAGGAAAACCCATTGATCTTGAAGACGACGGTAATATTCCTGAAGACCTTCGACTGACCTATAAAATTTTGAGAAATGCGGATTGTCTTCCCCCTGAAATTGCGCTCCGAAAAGAGATTCGAACCATGGAGGACATGCTGGACGAGATCCCAGACGAAAAAGAAAAGTTTCGGCATATCAAGAAGATCAATTACAAAATCATGCAGCTCAACATGATGGGCAAAGGATCCCCCTTGTTGGGAGAGTCTGAAGTCTATTACCGGAAAGTGCTCGACAAAACGGATCGAAAGTAATCCGTAATTGGCTGGGAGATTCCATCCATGGACATGAAAAGAGACTATTACGAGGACGTGCAGCTCTTTTCATCAGGGGTGGTGGTTTTCTGGTTTGCAGCCCTGATACTCTGCCTGGCCTTGTTCCCGCTTTTCGTAAAGAATTACTATGTGTATATGGCCAACTATATGGCCATCAATATTATCGTGGCTGTGGGGTTGAATCTCCTGGTGGGGTATACCGGTCAGATATCCCTCGGGCACGCGGGATTCTTTGCCATCGGGGCCTACGGAACCGTGGTTTTCATGGCCAAGGCCCATCTGCCTTTTCTGCTGGCCCTGCCGGCCGGCGGCCTGGTGGCAGCCCTTTTTGGCTTTCTTCTGGGCATTCCCGCACTCCGGCTTGAAGGGCCCTATCTCTCCATTGCTACCCTTGGGTTCGGTCTCACCATCACGCAGGTCATCGGGCGGGTTGAGCTTTTTGGCGGCCGGCAGGGTTTGCATACGCCGCCCCTGACCATCGGTCCCTGGCACCTGGAATCGGACCGGGATTTTTACTATCTGTTGATGGTCATCACCGTCATTCTCATACTTGCAGCCCGTAATCTCATTAAAACCAAAGTGGGGCGCGCCTTTATCGCCATCCGCGATGCGGATATCGCGGCCGAAACCATGGGTGTCAACCTGACCTATTACAAGACCCTGGCCTTTGCGGTGAGTGCATTTTATGCGGGCATTGCGGGGGGACTCTATGCCTTTGTCCTTCGTTTCATTGAACCTGAAATGTTTGGCCTGATGATGTCCATCCTTTTCCTGGGCATGGTGGTGGTGGGGGGGCTGGGGTCTATTTTCGGTGGCATAGCAGGGGCCTGCCTGCTGAGTTGGCTCGATCTGGAACTGCGTAATATCCTGAGTATCCCTTACCTCGGTCAGTGGCTGGAGGCCTTGAGCAAGGACTATTTTTCCATCACGGGAGTGAGCAATATTCAATTCATCGTTTACGGCCTCATCATGGTTTTGATCATGCTGTTCGAACCGCTGGGGATCTACGGGATCTGGATTCGAACCAAGATCTACTGGCGTACCTGGCCGTTTTGATTGTCGATTGATGATTGTTTTTGATTGGCTGAGCATTTTTCTTGAGGGTTTTGATTATGCTTGAATTCATCCAGACCATTGTCAGCGGAATTGCCGTGGGAAGCTCCTATGCCCTGATGGGGCTTGCCATGGTGCTCATCTACAAAACTTCGGAAGTGGTGAATTTTGCCCAGGGGGAAATGGCGCTTGTTGCCAGTTTCTTCACCTATATGGTCCTGGAAGATTATGGGTTTCCTTTCTATGTGGCCTTTCCATCCGCTTTAGTTTTTGCAGCATTCCTAGGCTTTTTTCTGGAGTTCGCCGTTTTGAGGCGGGCCAAGGAACCCAACATCCTGGGAATGATTATCATCACCATCGGTCTTGAGATGATCCTCATGGGGTTTGTTTCCTGGAAATTCGGAGCCGATCCCAAAACCATGCCTTTTCCCCTCTCCCCCTACGACAGTGTGGAAATCGGGGGGGTTTTTGTGAGCTCTCTGGAAGTGCTCACCTTTGTGGTGGCCCTTTCTGTCATGCTCATCCTTTTCCTGTTCCTGAAATATTCCAAGCTGGGGGTGGCCATGAAGGCGACCCAGCAGAACAATATGGCGGCCCGGCTCATGGGCATCAGAACCAACCGTATTTTGATGGTTACCTGGGGGATTTCCTCGGTGGTCGGCTGCCTGGCGGGCCTTCTGATTTCCCCCACGACCATGCAGCCTTACATGATGTGGGACCCCATGCTGAAAGGATTTGCCGGCGCGGTGATGGGAGGAATGACATCGCTTCCCGGATCAGTCTTCGGCGCCTATATTATCGGCATCATCGAGAATCTGTTTGGGCTCTATGTGTCCATAGAGTTCAAATCCGTTGTGGCGTTTGCCATTATCGTTCTGGTCCTGTGCATAAAGCCTTCCGGGCTTTTTGCTCGTCATTATGTGAAAAAGGTGTAGGGGCGAATCATCATTCGCCCGTACAAATTGTCAATCATTAATGGAAAGGAGAAAGGCATGAAAATGAAAAGATTTCTGGTGGGGTTGGCAGCGCTTGTGCTGGTGTTTGGGATGGCCTTCGCGGCCGGCGCCGAGCAGGGGGTAACGAATACTGAAATCCATATCGGTCAGTGGGGGCCCCAGACCGGACCGGCCGCCCCATGGGGTTCGGTGGCACGGGGCACCGAAGCCTACTTTAAGATGATTAATGCCCAGGGGGGAATTCACGGGCGGAAACTCATCCATCACATGTTTGACGATGGCTACAATCCCGCCAAAACCAAGGCGGGTGTCAAAGAACTGCAGGAAGGGACCGGCATGTTTGCCTGGGTCTCCGGCGTGGGCACGGCTCCCGGACTTTCGGTGATGGATTATCTCATGGAACGAAAGATTCCCTGGGTGGGGCCTTCAGCCGGGTCTCTCCACTGGATCGAGCCCCCCAAAAAGTACCTCTTTGCCGTCTATCCTCTCTATTACATCGAGGCCAAGGGCCTTTGCCGCTATGCGGTTGAGAAACTGGGCAAGAAGCGCGTTGCCATTGCCTATCAGAATGATGATTACGGTAAGAACGGCCTCGATGGAGCCGCGGAAGCGCTGGAGAAAATGGGTTTGAAGCTGGTGGCGCAGATTCCCGTTGAAAAGTCCGATACGGACATGAAACCCCATGTGATGAAACTGAAAAAGGTTAAGGCGGATGTGGTGTTGCTGTGGGTGACCCCGGTCCATGCCATTCGGATTGTGGGGACCGGCAAAGCCATGAAATTTGCCCCCCAGTGGATGAGTACCAGTACCTGTTCTGATTTTCCCTTCATGTATAAAATCAGCAAGGGATTGTGGGAGGGCGTGATTGCCGCCACCTTCGGTGAGCTGCCGGATTCGGATAATCCCCTGCTCCAGAAATACAAAAAGGAGGCTTATGAAAAATATGCCGCCAAGGGAGAAAGATGGGGCCTTTTCTACTACGCGGGTATTCTCTTTGCGGAACCGCTGGTGGAAGGCATCAAGCGATGCGGCAGGCTCCTGACCCGCGAACGCCTGGTGAAAGAGATGGAAGGGATCAAAAACTTCAAGGGGATCGGCGGAAAAATCAGCTATGGCCCATTGGATCTGGCTCAGCCTTACGCCTGTCGCCAGGGGCAGAAAGAGATATTTCTGGTCAAGTGCCTCAAAGGTGGCAAGTATGAGAAACTGACCGACTGGATGGAAATAAAGTAGGTAAGGTTTCAAAGGTTCCGGGTTCAACGTTCAGAGTTTGGTGCGGAAAACCAACTCTGAACCGTTGAACCTGTGAACGGCCAAAATATTTGAGCGGCAGCTTTATGGATTTTTTTAAAATTGAGGGGTTGGGCATATCATTCGGGGGCCTGGTGGCCCTCGAAAACATTAATTTCCAGGTTAAGAAAGGGTCCATTTTTGCCATCATCGGACCCAATGGCGCGGGAAAGACCACCCTTTTTAATTGCATCAACGGCATCTACAAGCCCGGTCGGGGCCGTATTGTTTTCAAGGACAGGGAGATCCAGGGAAAGAAGCCGGATCGTGTGGCCAAACTGGGCATTGCCCGTACATTTCAGAATATCGAGCTTTTTAATCACATGAGCACCATGGACAACCTCATGGCGGGCCGCCACAATTTCATGAAGACAGGGCTTTTTCGAGGCTCTTTCATGTGGGGCCGCAGGTCTTTTGCCGGGCGCGAGGAAGTCTCTCACCGGCATAAGGTGGAAGAGATTATTGATCTGCTGGACCTGCAATCCGTGCGCAACAAATTTGTGGGCGGTCTTCCCTACGGCACCCAGAAACAGGTGGAATTGGGCCGGGCCCTGGCCCTGGAACCGGAACTGTTGCTGCTGGACGAACCCTGTGCGGGCATGAATTCTGAAGAAAAACAGGATATGATTTTCTGGGTCAAAGATATTCAGGATGAACTTGGCGTGACCATCCTGTTGATTGAGCATGACATGAAGATGGTCATGGACATTTCAGAGCGCATCCTGGTCATCAACTTCGGGAAATCCATCATGGAGGGAAACCCCGAGGAAGTTCAAAAAAACCCGGAAGTCCTGAAAGCCTATCTGGGAGAGGACGAAGGCATTGCCGACGCTGCTTGAGATCAAGAATATCGAAACGTTCTACGGCCTGATTTACGCCTTGAGGGGGGTTTCTCTCACGGTGGATGAGGGGACCGTCACCGCAATCCTGGGAAACAACGGTGCGGGTAAATCCACCATATTAAAGACCGCCATGGGTTTGCTGGATGACCAGCCGGATAAAGGGACCATTGAATTCTTGGGAAAGCGCATTGACGGAAAGGATGCGGAGGTCATCGTCCGCAGGGGGATCTCATACGTCCCCGAGGGCCGGGAAGTGTTTGAGGAGTTGACCGTTCGGGAGAACCTCATGATGGGGGCTTATACCCGTCGAGACCGTTCCGGCATCAAGAAAGACGTGGAACAGATTTTTGTCCATTTTCCGGTTTTGAAGGAGCGGCATGGTCAATGGGCGGGGACCCTGTCAGGAGGTGAGCAGCAGATGCTGGCCATGGGTCGGGCTTTGATGAATCGTCCGAAACTTCTGTTTCTGGATGAACCTTCCCTGGGACTTTCGCCCATACTGGTTCAGGAGATTTTCAAGATCATTCAAACCATCAATAAGCAGGGCATGACCATCCTGCTGGTGGAGCAGAATGCCCGTATGGCCCTTTCCATATCCGACATGGGGCTGATCCTTGAAAACGGGCGGTTTGTCATGAAAGGCAAATCCCGGGAATTGATGGAAGATCGGGATGTGAAAGAATTCTACATGGGCATTCGCAGCGAGGAATCCGCCAAAGGTTTTCAGCGGTGGAAACGGAAGAAACGATGGCGATAGAAACCGCACCCCTCATGTTTAAGGAGACCGCCCTGAAATTCGGCGACCGGGTGGCCATGCGCACCAAGGAGTATGGCCTCTGGCAGGATATTTCATGGAATGACTATTATGACCAGGCCAGATGTGTGGGGTCGGCGCTCATTGATATGGGGCTGGAACCGGGGGATTGCGTCTCCATCATCGGTGACAACTGCTCGGAATGGGTGATTATTGACATGGGCGTTCAGTGCGCCCGGGGCACCGCTGTGGGGGTTTATTCCACCAATGCCTGGCCCCAGGTGGAGCATGTGATCGGCAATTCGGATTCCAAGTTTTTCTTTGTGGAAAATGAAGAACAACTGGATAAATGGCTTCAGTTTCGGGATAACGTGCCGCACCTGAAGAAGGTTATCGTGTGGGATCTGGAAGGGTTGCGCCATTTTGAAGACGAGATGGTCATGACCTACGAAGAGTTCCTTGAGATGGGGCGTAAGATCTCGGAAAAGGCGCCTGAGGCCTTTGAAACACGAATGGCACAGGTGGTACCGGAAGATGTTTCCATGCTCATTTATACCTCGGGCACCACCGGTCCTCCCAAGGGCGCCATGCTGACCCACCGGAACCTCATGTGGATGGGACAGGCCATTACCTCTGAAAACCCCATGAATGATGAAGATGAGGTCCTTTCCTTTCTGCCCCTTTGTCACGTTTTTGAGCAGCTGTTTTCCGTCATGGGGCATATTACCCACGGGTATACCGTTAATTTCATCGAGAATATGGAAACGGTGACCGACAATATGATCGAGGTGTCCCCCACCGTAGGCTATGCGGTGCCCCGTATCTGGGAAAAGTATCTGTCGGCCGTTTATATCCGCATGTCCGATGCCACCTGGTTTAAGAAAATGGTTTTCGGACTGGCCCTCAAAACCGGTAAAAAGCGTGCTACTCTGATGATGAATTTTAAACCGGTTCCCGGCGCGTTGGCGTTTTTCTACAATCTTTCCCATTTTACGGTGTTCAGAAAGCTGAAAGAACGGTTGGGATTTGACCGTATGCGGATCGCCTATTCGGGTGCCGCGCCCATTTCACCGGATGTCCTCCATTTTTTCCAGTCTATTGGTGTGAACCTGGTGGAAGGGTATGGTCAGACGGAGGGGACCGGGGTGACCTGTGTGTCGCGGGTTGGGAAAGTCAAATTCGGCACCGTGGGCCCCCCCATTACGGGAACCCAAATCAAGATTGCCGACGACGGTGAGATCCTGGTCAAATCCCCCAGCGTTTTCAAGGGATACTACAAAAACCCGAAATCCACGGCGGAAACCATTCAAGACGGTTGGCTTTATTCCGGCGATGTGGGGGAGATTGATGAAGACGGTTATCTCAAGATCACCGATCGGAAAAAGGACATTATCGTAACGGCGGGCGGCAAGAACATCACGCCCCAGTACATTGAAAATAAATTGAAGTTCAGTCCTTATATCAACGATGCGGTGGTTATCGGGGATCAGCGGAAGTTCATTTCATCGCTCATTATGATTGATGAGGACAACGTGGTGAAATTCGCCCAGGACAACAAAGTCCAGTTTTCCACTTACAAGGACCTGACCCAAAGCCCGGAAATCAACAAGTTGATCCAAAAAGAAGTCTCTGAAGTGAATGAAACGCTGGCCCGCGTTGAGCAGATCAAGAAATTTACCATCCTCCCCAAGAAACTCTACGAAGAAGACGGGGAAGTCACCCCCACCATGAAGGTCAAACGGAGCTACGTCAATGAGGCCTTCGAGGATCTTATCGAGTCCATGTACAAACGAAAAAAAGTCTAACCAAAAGCGAAAACCGTGGTTCTCCAAAGAGGGATAAATTTCAGGGTGTCTATTCTACGGAATCTACAACTATCTCACCAAACTTTCTTATGCGGATATTGCTTGGATTAACGTCTCACGTGCCCTTTACAATTATCGATTTAAGGTGCCCATGCCTGATATCAAACAAGAAATCCTGGTTGTAGATGACGAACCTTCCGGGGTTGAGGCCGTAGCAGATTTTTTGAGTATGGAGGGATACCAGCCATTAGTCTGCACCCACCCCCAAGAGGTCTTGGCTTCTTTTGAAAAAGGCCGTTTTAGTCTGGGATTCGTGGACATCAATCTCCCGGACATGAGCGGGCTGGCGCTGGCATCAAAACTGAAGGAAATCGATCCGCGTATTGAAATTGTCTTTATGACCGGGTATGGCACATTCGATAATGCCGTGGAAGCCATAAAAATCGGCGCCTATGACTACCTTCGGAAACCCTTTGGGATTAATGAGCTAAGCCTTTGTCTGAGGCGGTTTCAAGAACGACAGGCCCTCACAGAACGTCTTGAACATTCAGAACGACGGTATTTTAGCCTGGTTCAAAGTATCCCTACGATCATTTTTGTCATTCATGATGACCTCCGCTTGGATTTTATTAACAGTGCCTCAGAACCCATATTAGGCTATACACCGGAAGAGGCCATGGCTGATGTCAATTGGCTAATGAAAATAATCCATGCGGAAGACCGAGCGCGCGTGAGAGGTTTACTCTCTTCGGCTTTTAAGTCCAAGAATTCAAGGTTCTCGACCGAGTGCCGCCTGACTCATAAAGAAGGTCATATCATTCACGCCATGATAAAATCCATTCCTCACAAAACTGAATTTCAAGGGCTGCAGGGGCTTATAGTCGATATCTCGGATCGCATTTTTTTAGAACGGGCAAGGTTACAAGATGAAAATGTGAGGATTCTTGGCGCTATTTCCGAGGAGGTTGCGCACGAAATCCGCAACCCATTAGTTTCCATAGGGGGTTTTGCCAAAAGACTTAAAAGGAAGTTTCCTGATTTGCCGGAGGGAGACATTATTCTGAGAGAGTCCCAGCGGCTTGAAAAGATACTCCAGCGAATAATGGAATACCTGAGGCCAATGGAGTTCACCTGTGAGGATTGTTTAGCGAACAACGTCCTAACGGAGTGTCTCGAACTTCTTGGTTCCGATATGGGGCATAGGGGTATAAAAGGTCGACTCAATTTAGACTCATCCCTATCACCTGTTTACGTAGATAAAGACA
>JABGPV010000174.1 GCA_018644785.1 Deltaproteobacteria bacterium
TGGAAGTTGATGACGACCTCATGGAAAAGTACCTTGAAGGGGAAGAGCTCTCCCATAAGGAAATTGAAAAAACCCTGTTCGAAGGCATTAAATCCGGATTAATCACGCCTGTTTTATGCGGTTCTGCGGTGCTCAATATGGGCGTCCCTCAGCTGATGGACTTGGTGGTGGACGGGTTTCCCTCCCCTGTTGAAAGGCAATCCAAAAAAGGGATCGTGCCCGGGACCGATGAAGAAACCCAACGGGCGCCCACCGTCGAGGCGCCTTTTTCCGCCCTTGTTTTCAAAACCGTTGCAGATCCCTTTGCCGGAAAGCTGACCCTGGCCAGGGTTTTCTCCGGCACCCTTTCTTCAGATTCCACCGTGTATAACGCCACCAAAGATGTTAAGGAAAAAATCGGCCAGCTCCTGATCCTTGAAGGAAAAAAACAGCAACCCATTGAAGCGGCCGGCCCCGGAGATATTGTTGCCATAGCCAAGCTCAAAGAAACCGTCACCGGGGATACGCTTTGCTCTCCGGGGGAACCCATCATCTACAAACCCACCGAAGGCTTGCCCTCGGTTATATCGTACGCAGTGGAGGCAAAGGTCAAAGGGAGCGAGGACAAAGTCTTCAGTTCTTTTGCCAAGATTCTCGAAGAGGATCCCACACTCAAATTGGCCCGGGATCAATCCACAGGGGAGGTCATCCTATCCGGTACGGGACAGATCCATCTGGAGATTGCATGCGAAAAGCTGAATCGAAAATTTGGCGTGGAAGTGAACCTGAACCCGGTGAAAGTCCCTTACCGGGAAACCATCAAAAAATCGGTTAAAGGGGTCGTTTACCGTCACAAGAAACAATCGGGCGGCAGGGGGCAGTTTGCGGAAGTCCATTTCGATGTCACCCCGCTGAAACTGGACTCCGGCTTTGAGTTCATGGAAGATCTGAGCGGCATGAACGTTCCCCGAAATTTTGTACCCGCCGTGGAAAAAGGCCTTGTGGAATCCCTGGACAGTGGCGCGGTTGCCGGTTACCCGGTTGTGGACCTGAAGGTTCGGTTTTACGATGGCAAGGCACATGACGTGGACTCCTCGGAAATGGCATTCAAAATAGCCGCCAGGATGTGTCTTAAGAAAGCCATGCAGGAAGCCAATCCCATCCTGCTTGAACCCATCATGAAAATGGAAATCACCATTCCCGAGGAAGTTATGGGCGATGTCATGGGCGATCTGAACGGTCGTCGCGGAAAGGTTCTGGGTATGGACTCAGAAGGAAAATACCAGGTCATCAAAACCCAGGTTCCCATGTCCGAAGTCCTGAGATACGCTTTGGACCTCAATTCCATTACCGGTGGCCGGGGAACATTTTTAATGGAGCATTCTCATTACGAAGAGCTGCCGGCCCAGCTGGCGCAAAAAGTCATTGCGGCCACGCAGGCTGAAGAGTAAAGGGCGCAATAATGGAACATGAAATCCGGGCGGGTGTTCTCACCATCAGCACCAAGGGGGCGGCAGGTCTCAGGGATGATGAAAGCGGGGAAGCGGTCCAGCGCATGCTGGAGGACCAGGGGATAACGGTGGTTCGAAGACACATCATTCCGGATCAGCTTCAGGAAATCGCAGATACCCTCATGGTCTGGGTAGACGAAGACAATCTGCCCCTCATCGTGACATCCGGGGGCACCGGTCTGAGCCCCAGCGATGTGACCCCCCAGGCCATGGAAACGGTGATCGACTACCCGGTGCCCGGTATGGCCGAGGCCATGCGGGCTGAAAGCCTGAAAAAAACCCCCCATGCCATGATTTCCAGAGCCATGGTCGGTGTTCGGAAAGCCTCTCTTATCATTAACCTTCCGGGAAGCCCAAAAGGCGCCGGCGAAAACCTTTCGGTGGTTTTGCCGGCCCTGGGTCACAGTCTTGCAAAATTGGGCGGCGATACCTCGGATTGCGCTTCCCCATAATCACGCGGCAGCGTCATGAACAATTCTTTTGCAGAGAATTTCGGGGGAGAGTTCGATTGAGAGGGTCAAAGCATGTTCAGGCTCTTCCAGGGTTTTCAACTGGCTGTTCAGCAAATCAGGGGGCATAAAGTGGCTTTTTCGCTGCTGCAACCGCCGGTAAAGGGTGTCCCGGGTTCCCTTGAGGTACACCAGCAGAATCGGGATCGATGAATCGCCGAAAAGAACCTGTCGGTAGCTTTTCTTAAGGGCGGAACAGGCCACCACTCCCCCCCCCTGCCCTGCCATTTTCGCCATTTCTTCCGCCACCCGTTTCAGCCAGGGACCTCTGTCAACATCCGTCAGGGGAAGGCCTCTATTCATCTTTATAATATTGGTCCGTGAATGAAGGTCATCTCCATCGAGAAAGGGGACCTGAAGCGCACGGGCCACCTTCAGGCCGATCGTGGTCTTGCCGCAACCTGAAACCCCCATGATCAGGATGACCATCGAAAGAATATCTCCCCCCTCACCGGCCTCCTTTTCGAACATCCACTTACATTTTCCTGCACCGAGGATACTGATGTGTATTTTTTTGAGGCGGTTGTTTTTAGAAATTGTGCCGTTTTTTTCATAAAAGCATATTGAATATTCTTTATCAATCTGTAAGATTGCACAGAAATGGAACCATTATCCAAAACTTCGAGAGGATAGCCTATGAACGATCAGGATGCTTTTTCGAAAAAACTGACAGATATTCTCAACTACGGTTCTCTGAACCTGGCCATGGGCCTCGGGTACAGGGCTCGGCTCTTTGATGTCATGGACGTCTTGGCCACCCCGCAACCGGTTTCCGCTATTTCAAAAGAGGCGGGGTTGAACGAACGTTATGTGCTGGAGTGGCTTGGCATCATGGTCACGGGAGGCATTGTCGATCTTTCGAAAGACCCGGACGGGCAGGACCTGTTCCAGTTGCCCAAAGCCCATGCCGACTTGATCACCCGCCGGGCCGAAAACAACAACATGGGGGTCTATACGCAGGAAATCCCGCTCCTCACCGCCACCGTATTTGAGGCGGTTGAGAGCGGGTTCAGGACGGGGGAAGGTATTGCCTACGAAATGTACCCGGGATTTCACCGTTTCATGACGGAGTTGGCTGATGCCAAACATCGTCAGGTTCTGGTCAGCCGGTTTCTGCCATCGGTTGAAAACGGTGAAATGGTCAAGAAATTGCGTGAAGGCATCTCTGTCTGTGATATGGGCTGCGCTGAAGGGGTGGCGTTGATACTGATGGCCGAGGCCTTTCCGAAAAGCCGTTTCTTAGGCATCGACATCTCAGAAAACGTCATTGAAAAGGCAACATCCACTGCAAAAGAAAAAAATCTTCAAAACATTATCTTTCAAAAAAAGGATTCTGCGGCCTTGAAAGAGGACAGAAAACTGCGCGGGTCACTGGACTATGTTACCGCCTTTGATGCCATTCACGACCAGACGCAACCCATGAAGGCCCTTGAAGGAATTCACGAAATTTTGAAGGATAGCGGTGTATTTTCCATGGTGGATATCGCCGCCGGCAGCGATCTTGCCAACAACAGGGACCATCCCATGGGCATGTTTCTCTACACGGTCAGCCTCATGCACTGCATGCCCGTGGGACTGGCGGACGGGGGAACGGGACTCGGCATGATGTGGGGGCGGGAGAAGGCCGTTAGTATGCTGCAAAACGCCGGTTTTGCGGATGTAGCGGTTGAAGAAATACCGGAAGATCCCTTTAATCTCCATTTCTTTTGCAGAAAACAGGGTTGATCAGGATCAACACCGATTTTCCACCTCTGTTTTTCCCCTCGTTTTCTTTTACCGAAGGTACAGGGCATCAAGCGCAAATGGTGCGTTCCCGATCCCCCTTGAGTTCCCCCATAAACCGGTCACGAATGTGGACCGGTGACAGAGGGATCGGTTTCAAAGAGGGACTGCCCGGAGCCACCCGGATCACGATGATATGGGGGCCAGGATTTTGTCGAGCACGCGCCAGCGCGTCAGCCATATCCGCCACACCCACTTCCATGACACTGCTTACGCCGGCACCTCGGGCCATGGCCGCCAAATCGGTCTTGCCGCTGGTGTGGGTCGGCTGGTCGCCGGTGGAACCATAAGCGCCGTTATCCACAATGAGCAGGGTGTAGTTCTCCGGCCCGAAGTTGGCGATAGTAGCCAGGGTTCCCAGGTTCATGAGCACGCTGCCGTCGCCATCGATCACCAGTACACGTCGGTGGGTGCCCAGACTCACCCCCAAGCCGATGGACGAAGCCATACCCATGGAGCCGAGCATATAGAAATATTCTTTTCTGTCTCCCAGCCGATACAACTCCTGGGAAGGAAAACCGATGTTACTGATCACCAGCTCATCTTGAAGGAGAGGGACGAGTTTCTTCAGTAGTTCAAATCGTCTTGTCATTGTCATGCCTGATCCCCCTTTCGCCAGAAGTCGAAACCCAGCAGGGCCGCCACAGGCCGCTGGGCAACTTTGGTGTACGCCACCAACCGGCCCACTTCCCCGACAGCTGAAGGGTGGTTAAAAGAAAAATGCGGAATATCAACCGCGTCCAGCACGCCTTTCACCGCCATCCCCATGGGTACCTGGGCACCGATGGCTTCACCCGGGGACCCCCGGTGGGTGCACAGCAAGAGAAGGGGTAACCGGTATAGTCGGGTCAGGGCGGCCAAAGCATTCACTGAATTGCCGATACCGGAGTTTTGGATAACCATGACCGGCATTTTCCCCGAGAGGTAGGCACCGGCGCAGATGCCGACGCCTTCCTCTTCGCGGGTGGGGGCCACATGAATGATTTCTTTGTCCTGCGTTATGAGATACACAAGGTCCGCTGAGAGTTTGCAGGGCACCGTAACGAAAAAATCGGCACCCTCCCCTTTTAGGCTGTTCAGCAGGCGCCGGCTAACCGTTGGCATAAAGCGTCCCTCCCAGGATAGGATTTGAATAAATGGTTTTCATGAAAATGTTATGGCGATTCATAAGGAGGGAGAATCCGAAACGTTCATAAGCGTCTGAATGTCGCCCAGTGTGGGAATACCCCGCCATCCACCGCCCTTTTGGCATTTAAGGGCCGCCGCAGCTGACGCAAAGGCCATGCATTGGGGCATCTGCCAACCCTTTATAAGCCCGTGAATATAACCGCCGTGATAAACATCTCCCGCACCGGTGGTGTCTTTTGAAACCATTTGAAAAGCCGGCCGGTGAACCATGTTACCCTTTTTAAGCCCGATGCTCCCCTTGGCGCCCAGGGTGATCACCACCTGCCCGGGACCCAGTTCCAAAAGCCTTTGGAGGGCCTCTTCCTTAGGTGTTTCAGCACCCACCAACGGGTCGGCAAACGTCTCCGATGCGATCAACACATCCACATGTGAAACCAGGTCCAGGGTCCCATGCCGAAGGGTTCCCGCGTCCATCACAACGGTCCACCCCAAAGCCTTTGCCTGTTCGGCAGCGACCATGGCGGCATCCAACATCAACCCGTCCACATGCAAGATCCTTGCACTGGAAAAACGCTCCAACCGGATTTCTTCTGGCGCGAGGGAGGGAACATTGCTTGGATTCCAAAAGACGGTGCGTTTTCCCCCATCGGATGAAACTGCAATAAAGGCAAACTGGGAAGCACAGCCGGGCACTATTTTTAAATGGGCCGTATCGACCCCCTCTTTTTCGAGGGTTTCGGAAATCTTTCGGCCGAAATAATCATCTGAAATACCGCTCAAAAGAGACGTGGGTACGCCCCATCTGGAAAGGGCCGTCATGGCGGTGGCGGCGGGACCGCCGCAGCTCATCCGGAGTTCTTTCAACTCCGCTTTGGTATCTTCAGGGGGATAGGCGGGGAGCCGGCCCACATAATCCACGCAAACCTGCCCCAACCCCACCACCACAGGCGGTTCCAATCCCTTTATCCTCCCCAGCACCCCCATCGGGTGAGGTGATAAGATGTTGTTTTATTAGAACCTTGACTATAGAAACAACCGGATTTCAGGTCAATAAAAAAGGGCCTCACCGTGTGTGGCAATGATTGGGATACATACCTATAATCTGAATGTCCCCCTTTTCCGCTGACCCTGGAATCCGTGATCAATGGTTAATAAAAGTGGTAAATAGTTTCGTGCGTCTCGTACTTCAATTCCTTTATCATTCTTTTCTCTCTTCAAATTTAGAACGATCTGCATCCCCGGGATGTGATATCTGTTTCTGAAATACATCATTCCCCGGCCTGGCTCTGGATCCGAGACCTTTGCTTCAAGCATTAGTTCCGGCAGATTGTTGTTGACAATGCAGAAGTCCACTTCCATACCATCCTTTGTTCGCAGATAATTAAGGGAATAAGGTTGCCCTTTGTAGTCGACCAGTGCATAGACATGCTTTAGAAGGCAAAGCGCTACCATATTTTCAAATCGAGGACCGACACCGCCTGCAACAAGACCCGTGTCAAAAAAATACAGCTTGGGTTCTTTTAGAATAGAGCGAGCAATGTTTTTGGAAAACGGGGTAATCCTGAAAATAATATAGAGGGATTCGAAAATCTGAATGTATTTTTTCACTGTGTTCGGCGAAACCCCCACATCTTCAGATAAGGACTGATATGACACGGGAGATCCGACTCTTGAACGCAACAGCTCCAGCACCATTTGAATGGCCTTAAAATCATGTACCTTCTCGAAATCAAGGATATCGGTTCGTATAAGGCCATCTATATATTGCATCCTCCAGCGGTCTGCGTCCACACTATCTTCAGCCAAGAATGGCTCCGGGAAGCCTCCCCGTGTCATAAATCTTTCCAAATCGGTTTGCATTCCCACTGATATCGCCTCCGCAGGCGAAATGGGCAGCAGTCTATGTCTGAAGTATCGACCGGCGAGGGAATCTCCGGTCTGCCGAAAAGCTTCCAGCCTGGCGCTTCCGGTGACAAGAATCCTCATTGAGCCCGGTCCAGTGTCGAATACCCCTTTTATATAGTTTTTCCAATCCGGCATCTTATGAAGTTCGTCAAGTATGAGCAGTTCGGTAGTATTCAACCAGGCTTCGTTTTTGATGATTTTTCGATCTTCCGTACTGTCGTAATTGAGATAAACGGTATTTTGTCTGTTTTGGGCAATTTCCTTGGCCAGCCAGGTTTTCCCCACCTGCCTGGGTCCGGTGAGAAACACCATTTTTTTTTCAAGATCCTTGAGGATCAGATCTTTCTGATTGCGCTTCATTTCCCCCTCCTTGATTCCGACTATTATGCACAGCATTGCAGAATAGTCAAGTCTAAACCGCAAAGCAATGCAGAATAGTCGCCCCCCAAGGGGCGTTCGGTTGCTCGGGAGTCGGGCAAACCAACCTATTGATTTCTATTAAATCTACCTGCCAAAGCAGGTGTTTTTAGGCCCTATTAACAGGAATTGACGTGGTTCTGGAATTCGGGGGACAGTAAATCTATTAAGGTTTTTTCTCCACAAAAAATAGTTGAAAAAATATATATACTGTCCCCGGAATACAAGCGGATTTCTATCAATCTTTCACTTTTTGATTGAATATTCCGGAAAACCCGGCGTTTCCGACCCTTTTTTCGACTTCTTCGCGTTGAATGCTGTAAAGGCCTCGCGACTTCATCCGCTCGAAGAAGACGCCGCCGGCAAACGTAAACCGTTCCAATGTATTATGAGCATCCTTGTATTGATGGTTGGCGAACGCGATTAGATCGCCGACGGCAAGCGTATCCGGCAAAATTACCGGCGGAAGGCCCCATGCCATTCTTGCGGCATTGAAGCCGGCAAGGGCGCCGGTACAGATGGCTTCCGTATGTCCGATGAAGAGACCGCTTTTCTCTCCGCCGCAAAAGAGGTTTTTCACGCCGTCGACTTGCATGTGGTCTCCCCTCGGCGCAATGGAAAAATAACGGATTGAATTCCGGCCGCTTCCGGCGTAAGGATCCACATACTTCGCATTTTCCAAGCCCGGGATTTCCCGCAATTTGTCAAGGGGGTAATAACTGGTCATCAGTTTGGCATGGCCGGTGTCCAGCAGGATTACGTTCTCGGAAAATTCTTTCAGGGCGTACTGTTTGCAGGCCTTGGCGTTCAGTTTGTCATAGTTGACATCTTCCGGAGGAATTTTCAAAACTGCCACGCCATTTAAATTGAGCTCATGTTGAACTTCTTCTGAAAGGCTTTCCTTTGCCAGTTTGCATGATCCGGAAAACACGCCGAAAACGGATTCCGCCCGTTCCCCGGTGTAATCGTTCACCCCGCATTTTTCGCTGATGCTGATACGCGGTCCGAATGCGGGACAGCGGAGCACGCACATGGAACAGCCATTTCCGTACCGGATGCAATTACCCATGGGCCCGGAGGACCCGGTGGTTTCCACGAAAACATCCCCCGACACCGTTTCCCCCGAATGCAGGACCAGCCCCTTGAGGCATCCGTCGTCAAAAAGAACATCGGTGGCACGGCTCTCCAGTTTCAGTTCGATTCCCAGTGACCGGACAAAACGGCGGATATGCGCCTCAATGGTGTTTACAGGATACAATAAAGCATGTTCATGGCCCGGGAATCGGATATCCCTGTGCAACGCGATCCGATCGATGATCTCAAAAAGGTCTCCGGCGCCAAGTGCCATCATCTCCTCCGTGGCGGTGTACCGTCCGTTATTGCGCATGATGCCGCCCACATTGCCGCAGCCCAGCAGCAGATCCGTCTTTTCAATCAAACAGACATCCGCGCCGGCCTTCCTTGCCCCGACGGCTGCGGCGACACCGGCCCATCCTCCTCCGATCACAACGATTTTCATTGAGGATTCCTTTCTGCCATATGGTAGGGATCAATTTGTTCCTTGCACAATCTCCGAACGATTTGTGCGGAATCATTTTGCGTACAGGCACCGCAAATGCCTTCCCCGCAACACAGTTTCGCATTGTTGCAGCAAGAAAGCCGAATGTCCGTATAGCGGCATTCCTTCAGGAAATTTACCACTTGGCAAACCAGGAAGTCGGAACCACCTATGTGGATGAAATTAATGTTTTCCTCCAGGGTGTTCCGGATCATCTCTTTTGCTTCGGCGGTCATCCCCGAGGGGCCGAGCAGGGTAAGGCGTTCCGACTTCAGTTCAAAGAAATCATTGAAGAATGCCAATAATTTTACATTGAAATTGGACCAGTCCAGGAAGATTTTTGTCTCATTATGCTGATGATGCAGGGCAGCGATTACAGAGAGTGACGGCAGGAAGCCGATGCCCCTTGCCAACACCAGCGCATTCCCATTCATCTGGCGCTGCAGGTCGTGCTGTCCGAAAATTCCGTTGAAATATGGACCGCGCAGGAAAAGGAAATCACCGCCTTTCAAAGCTTGGAAAGGTATCGTCTTGACGCCTTTGGTGATCACCGCTAAACCGATTGTACCGGTGCTGAATTCCGTAAAAAGTACGGAAATGGGGGTGTCGAAAAAAGGATTTTCATTGATCCTTGCGAATACGAAACTCCCGGGAGAGACAAGCTCCAGTTCCAATTCGTAAGGGACTTCAGCACGAACGAACATGACATCATCGAAGGGAATGACCGTAGACACCTTGCATCTGTAACTCCCGCGCATGGATTTTGCTTTCATTTTGTTGTTCAGGAATTCCTGATAAATGCAGGCCCCATTCCAATTGGAGCAGGAACAGGATTGTTTTCCCCCGCATTGCGAGCATACGATGCACTGCCCGATTTCAGCCAGTTTACACGGACAGTATTTCGTGCCGGCATCGATACATTTCGTTATGGCTCTCATGTCGATCAGCAAATATCAAAGTTTTTAGAAGCAATGGGATAGCGATACAGTTTCGAAAGAAGATGCTCTGCGCATATGGCATGTTGGACAGCGATATCGAATCCACTGGTTGCTCTGTCGCTAGGAAGTATCATGAATCGGCTGTTATCCAATCCTTTATTATTACAAGATTTTCATCAGGCTGATCATCAGATATGCCTTTAATTTCAACTTCTAAATTCTCCGCTCTAAGCGTATTGATGAGTTCCTCAATTAACGCACCATTACCAGGTGTAATTTTTTTGTAATATTTAAGTCCCACTCCGCATGTTGGACTACCGAGTATTCCCAGAATTCCCAGTACTCGAAAACCGTGTCTTTGGTATTCTTTGATTTGATATGCGATGTTTGCAGAAACGCTTTTTAAATAACTTCGACCTTCAGGAACAGATATCTGATCATATAATTCAACGTCTTCATGATGATACGAGCCATTAAGAACATTGTAATCCTGCCCTTGCCTGCCAAGCCCAAGAAAATTAAGTTCAGGACATGGCCACTGGATTATACCAATCTCATGTTGGATTAGATATTCAGGAATCTTTGGAATGGCAGATGGAGCCGAAGCACAAGTATCAATTCTAGCGTTTTGATTCAAAATACAATGAGCTACAATTATTACTTTCTTACTTCGAGCATCATTAAAACTTATAGTGTCTGACGGGGTTTTGCTTTTCATGTATTCTCCAGGGGGAATTCGGGGGACAGTATCCCTAATTAACGTTTTTTCTCCACAAAAAATAGTTGACAAAAAAATACATATACTGTCCCCGGAATACAACAGTAACCCCACCCTCTCCGGAGAGGAATGTACCTGCGGGGGTTCGGAACTATTTTTGTCGCCCCGTTGACACGGCGACACAAGTGGCATTTAAGTATTCCCGGGGGATATAGGCGTTCTGCCGTTGGAGGAAAGAAAGAACGTTACGCACATATTCCACGGGCTGGTTCTCGTAGGTGTTGTGGCCGCATTTGGGCAGCACGGCCAGTTCGCCGTTGGGCAATTGACGGTAGAAAGCAACCCCTTGCTCCACATCAAACAGGGCGCTCCGGTCCGGGTAAAGCACTAAGACCGGGCAGGTAACCGCGGGAAGGATCGGCCTCAGATCGAAGATACCGGTGCCGTAGGATCCGCCGCGATCGCGA
>JABGPV010000175.1 GCA_018644785.1 Deltaproteobacteria bacterium
CTTGTAAGCCTGTCTTGCTTCGTCTTCTGTGGCGCCTGCGCCGATTTCAAGTATTTTGAAAGATCTTCTGATATTCATGGGCATTTCAGAGCAGATCTACCACAGGATGGCATAAGGGTCAAGGGGTCTGTCCCCTATTGCAGCGTGCCCCTACTTGACTTGCTGAAGGGTATTTGCTATTTTGATGCAATTCATTTCGACCATACCCCCATGGTGAGTGTACCTTCTATGTTGACGGGATTGGAGAATCTGATCAGGGATATCCAACTGGAACCCTGGGCCCAAAGCTTTCCTGAAGATCCGGAATTCTGGTCGCATTACATTCAATGGATTGAAGAAAACCTTCTGCCAAAGTTTCTGGGACGGTTTGTCGGAAAGATTGACGAGATCGTTGATATTGATCCGGATCTTTCCGAACAGGAAATCCTGGAAAAAGCCACCTCCCACATGGTCTCTTTCCTGGGGGCAACATCTGCTTCCGTACGGATCTATGACCCCAAAACCGAACAGATGCTCTCCTATGGATCGTACCCGTCCAGAGAGGAGACGCGGGAAACCGCTATTCCCCTTGAGGACAGCATTGCCGGGGAGGTCTTGCGGAGCCGCCAGACCTATTTTGCCGCCAATCTGATGAAAGAGGCGCTATATCATAATAAAAGGACCGTTGTTAACGAAGGCCTCCACTCCTTGATGGCCATTCCCTTCGAAATCCCCCGTTTTTTCCCCAGGGAGCGGGATACCCTGGGTGTCATCCAGCTCTATTATGAGGACGGTGAGCGAAAGTTCAGCCCTCTTGAAATCAGAACCGCCACCACCATGGCCAAAAGACTCAGTTTCGTCATTGCCCACAAAAAAATTCTGAATTTGAACCGAGTCGCTGAAAAGCGGGAAGACATTGTGAACCATATTTTTCTCAAATTGGGAAGCCGTGGCGGGGTGAAACTGGCGGAGGTTTTCAACGAGGTGGTTCCGGAACTGGCGGATATGGTGGACCTTCAGAGTTGCGCACTGTTTTCGGTGGGTCCTGCGCTGGATCAGGTTGTTCTGCAGGCGGGTTTCCCGTTAATCGGGGGGTACCACTCCGTGGGGAAGGCGGTCCCGACCAACAGTGAACCCGTTTATGAGTTGCTGTTGAACCTCAGGGACTATACCGGTGACTCCAGATACGAGGAGGTGACCCCGTTTTACATTCTGATCGTTGATGTGAAACGTAGCGCCCTGATGTCGGAGAGCAATAAGCAGTTTGCCAAACGCCATGGGATAAATTCGATCCTGTTTATTCCCCTTAAGGTGGGTGGCGAAATTACCCATTTTATGACATTTGACGCGTTGGACTATCGAAAAAGGTACCGGGAGGAAGAGATCGGGGTTTTTCTCTTTCTGGGTCGGGAATTGATGAAGGCACAAAAAATGGAGCAATTGGATGATGCCCTTCATGATTTCAAAAACCCGGCCATTGCTACGGCTGGCTTTGCACGTCGTCTGAAATCCCTGATGCGAAAAGATGATCTGGAATCCTCCAGGGAACAGATTCAAAAATATGTGGATATCCTGCTGGAGGAAACCAGTCGGTTGCAGGAATTGGCCATGGGCGTCTACGCGGTAGGGGAAGAACAGGTTGTGGATTTTTCCCGTACGGTTGAGAACAGGGTTGAGATCAACAAAGAGGTCATTAAAGAGTTGCTCCGGCAGGATGTAACACTGAAACAAGGACCCTATGATTGGGACTTGAGGATCAGGTGCCATTCAGTCCATATCGAGCGGGTTTTTGACAACCTATTGAATAACGCGACCAAGGCGATTCCGCTTAGAGGGGGTGTCCTGGCTGTCCGAACCTATGCGAATGAGGAATGGGCCTGCGCGGAAATTTCAAACAGCGGCGAAATGTCGCAGCAGGATCAGATGAAGAATCTCGACGGGGCCGGTGAAGGTCGAGGCCTCTATATTACTCACCGAATTCTGCGGTTGCTCAATGGGAAAATGGAGATTCGATCGGAGGATGGTGTGACCACCGTTGTTGTCTCTCTGCCCCTGTATCTACCAAATCCCGGTGCTTGACGAAAATTCCCTTTGCGGATACACTGAAATCAAATCAAATATTTCGGACTAAAATGTTGGTAAACATATCATGCTGAACAATATCATTTTCAACCCCGAAATGGAGAGATACCTCGTTTCCTATGAAACAGGTGAGACCCTGTTTTTTGAGGGGGATGATTCCCAGGATATTTATGTCCTGGTGTCCGGCAAACTGGATATCCTTAAAGGGACTAAAAAGATCGCCGACATCACCAAAGAAGGGGTTGTGTTTGGGGAGATGTCCTTTCTTCTGGACCAAAAGCGAACGGCCACCGTAAAGGCCATGACCGATGTGAAAGCGATCCGCATTCCCAAGGAGAATGTGGAGCCTTTTCTGAAAGAATTCCCGGAAGTGGTTACGGTGGTGGCGAAATACCTGGCGAAGCGTCTTGACGATACCAGCCAGACCCTGTTCGGGTTTCGGGAATTGTGTGATCAGCTCCCCGATGCGGTCATGATCGTCGATAGGGACGGAAATATCTCAACATGGAATGCGGCGGCTGGAAAACTTTACGGCAGAGACGAGGCGCAGATGCGCGGAAAATCGGCCGAAAGGATCTATGATGATCCTTTGGTTTACAGGAACCTCCTCGAAGAGCTCAAGGCCGGCGATGCCATTCAGGAAAAAGTATTAAAAATCAGGCACCCCGAAAAGGGGATATGTTTTGTTTCCACGAGTACCAAAGTTCTTTATGACGGCCAACACAATTTTCGCGGTGTGCTTTTCGTCGGTAGAGATGTCACCTCCGTAGAAAACCTGGAGCGACGATACAAACGCACACGACGCTGGTTGATCCCCACAATAGCGCTTCTGGCGCTTTTTGCGGCGGGTATACTGTTTGGTTACCCTTATTTTTCCAAGGGCTACAAAATAACCGATTCCCGAAAACGCCAGTTCAGGGATGATCTGTCGGTTACATTAAAAATGCTTGAATCGTTTCTGGCCGAGCCGTTGAAGGCAGGTGACCGCGCTAAAACCAAACAAATCATCAAAGGGTTCCTCGATGTTCAAAAGGGTGTTTCAATCCCCTATAACGGACTGGTCTTGCTGGATGAAAACAAGAAGGTATTTGAAGCCTACGCCATATTGCCCGGTTTCGATGCGGAAAAGATGGTGAACAGCAGCTATTCCGGCATACCGTTTGATCAAAGTGACAACAGGCCCTACAGCGTTCTGAGCCTTTATCGCGTTACCCAACAGAATCCCATGGGAAGCAAGGCCATTGAAATGGCCTTTGAGATGGAAAAAGACGGCGTATTCCTGGGTTGGCTGGTTTTCCAGGTGGATCTTAAAAAGCTTAAAGAAAAATACAATGTAAATGAGGATGATCTGAAGCATCTTCCCTTTGACGGGTCCTGAAAAATATTGAATACCGCCAATTCCTCCCCTCCATACGATATTTCCGAAAATACACAAGGCGGCACGACCATTTCGTTCCATGGAAGAATGGATTCGGGTAATGCCGGTGGTTTCATGGAAGATTTATCGCGCTATTTTTCCGAAAATCCTCCCGGAAACCTGACCGTGGACCTGGAAGATGTGACATACCTGGATGATTTCGGGACCCTGGTACTGATTGAGTTGCGTAAAATCACCGTGAAAGCCAATGGGGAGTTTCATTTGCTCCATCCCGGTGAAAAGATCAGGGAAATGTTAATGTTCCTGAGATTCGATTCCCTGTTTAAGAAGGTTTCCTTTGAGAAAAAGCGACGGCAGGGGGTTTTCGTTCGATTGGGCGAAAAAACCTTTGATATCATTTTAGACCTGAAATACGCCGTTTCTTTTATCGGCGCCATAACCCTTTCCCTGGGCTACTATCTGACTCACCCTAAAGCGCTTCGTACTGAAGATACCCTGGAAAGCATGCAGAAGATCGGGGTGGATGGGTTGCCCATTGTGGCGCTTATCAGCTTCCTGATGGGATTGATTATGGCTTTCATGTCTTCTGTTCAACTGGAACAGTTCGGCGCCAACATTTATGTGGCATCGCTGGTGGGTCTTTCCATGACACGGGAACTGGGCCCCATTATGACGGCGATTATTGTCGCGGGAAGATCCGGCTCGGCTTTTGCGGCGGAAATCGGCACCATGAAGATTTCCGAGGAAGTGGATGCCCTTTTTACCATGGGCTTTGACCCCGTGGGGTTTCTGGTGATTCCAAAGCTCATTGCTGCCATGATCATGGTTCCCATATTGACGCTGTTTTCTGACATCTTCGCCATCGCCGGAGGTCTTCTGGTGGGTGTTTTCATGCTGGACCTGACGGTGGGAGCCTATGTGTCCCAGACCATTAACACCCTGACCGTTTTTGATGTGTTCTGGGGGGTCTTAAAGGGCGGTATTTTCGCTTTGCTGATTACCTGGGTGGGGTGCCTCAGGGGGTTTCAGGTCAGCGGGGGCGCCGCTTCCGTGGGTGAGGCCACAACTTCAGCGGTGGTCAGCAGCATTTTTCTGATCATCCTTTTTGATTCTATTTTTTCGGTGGTTCTTCGCTATACCACCGGGTAAGACACGACTGATGGGTAGAAAAGCCATTATAGAGGTGAAGGACCTCGAGGCAGGATATGACGATGCGGTTATTTTCAGGCATGTCACTTTCAATGTTTATGAGGGAGAAATATTTGTTATTCTCGGCGGCAGCGGTTGCGGAAAGAGTACATTGCTGAAAAGCATGATCGGTCTTTTACGCCCCCGTGCCGGTCGAATCATGATTGACGGCAATAAGGTTTCCACTGAAGACGAAGACGGATTGAAGAAAATTCTGGCCAAGATCGGTGTCCTTTATCAGAGCGCGGCGCTGTTTGGTTCCATGACCGTGGCGCAAAACGTGGCGCTTCCCATAGAGGAATATACCTCGCTCAAAAAGGACGCTGTGGACATGCTGGTTAAAATGAAGCTGGGCCTGGTCAATCTGGACGGGTACGGAAACCATCTGCCGTCGGAGCTGAGCGGCGGCATGAAAAAGAGGGCAGGGCTTGCTCGCGCCATGGCCTTGAATCCAAAGATCCTTTTTTTCGATGAACCGTCTGCGGGTCTGGATCCCATCACCTCAGCGGAACTGGACAACCTGCTGCTTCATTTGAACCGCACCCTGGGAACCACCATGGTGATTGTTACCCATGAGCTGGACAGTATTTTTACGGTGGCTTCGAGGATTATCATGCTGGACAAGAAAGCCAAAGGCATGATTGCCGAGGGTGATCCCAGGTATCTCCGGGATCACAGCCAGAACGCGTTTGTCAAACAATTTTTCAATCGCCGCGCCTGATTGAAAAAGGCCAGTTCTGATTGTAGAGGTTTTACATGGCATCAAAAAAAGCAAAATTTACGGTAGGCCTGTTTGTGGCCGGCGGTCTGACCATCAGTGTATTGGTCGTCGTCTGGCTGGGGATGAGCCGATATTTTGAAAAAGGGCGGTTTTACGTCACCTATTTCAATGAATCCGTTCAGGGCTTGAAAAAGGATTCACCGGTGAAATACAGGGGGGTATCCATTGGTCGGGTGGAGAGCATCGGGGTGGCGCCGGATTCAGAACTGATCCAGGTGATCCTCAAGATTGAGTCAGGCCAAAAGCTCGACAACAACATTGTGGCACAGCTCAAGAACGTGGGTATTACGGGCAGTATGCTGGTTGAACTGGATCGCAAGGTGAAGGGCGAGCCTGATGAGTCTCCCGTGCTTTCCTTCCCCTCGGAGTACCCCATTGTGGGGTCAAAACCCTCTGAAATAAACCGATTGCTCAGGGGGCTCGGCGATGTCCT
The DNA here is from genome assembly GCA_018644785.1 of Deltaproteobacteria bacterium. The sequence goes on from JABGPV010000175.1 coordinate 5,842, forward strand.
GAATCATTTCAAGTCCATTGATCTGAAGGGGATTTCCGACAAATTGAAATTAACCCTGGATAACGCCAACATCATGATCTCAGACGCGGATGTCAAAGGAATTTCAAACAAATTGCAGTCGTCTCTCACCAGTGCGGACCGCATTTTGAAAAATGGAAAATGGGATAGCATCCTCGGTTCGGTGGATCACGCAGCCAAATCCCTTGATGAATTAATGGGAAAGGCCGGAAACAGCCTGGCCCAGGTGGACCGAACCCTGGTTCGAATGGAAGGGTTTGTGGCCAAAAACGAGCAGCCGGTTTCAGAGGCGGTCATGGACCTCAAAAAAGCCATGGTCAGTGCCAACAACCTGCTGGAGAAGGGGGCCGCTTTCATCGGCAACACGGATGACACCTTGAGTCGGCTCAAGGCCCAGCTTCTGTTGAGTGCACAGAACCTGGAGCGGGCAACGGAACACCTGAATCGATTCCTGGAAGTTCTTTCAGACAGCCCTTCACAGTTGATATTCGGAGAACCGGCCGGGCCGAGGGCACTGGAGATGGATCATGGGGAACAGTAAGAGGAGGCAACAGATGTTAAAGAGTGAAAGACTTCTGGTTTTGATTTTTTGCGGTCTCTTTTGCCTGACAGGGTGTTCTGCATTGGAAAAACCCAAGCCAAAAATCCACCATTTTACGCTTGAATACACCGTTTTGAAAATAGAAGATCTGAAACCCATTGACGCGGTGCTTCGGGTGGACCGTTTCGGGGTGGCGCCGGCCTATAATTCCAATCGCATGATCTATCGTGACCAGTCCTTTAAACGGGATGAGTATGTGTACTCCAAATGGATTGGAAATCCGGGAGATATTGTTACCTATTTTCTGGCACGGGACTTGAGGGACTCCGGCCTGTTTAAGGCCGTATTTACCTATAAAAGCCACCTGGCCGCTTCCTATGCCATGGAAGGATCCGTGGATGAATTTTTTGAATGGGATACGCCCGAAGGGTGGGATGCGGTGCTGGGGTTGAACATTACCCTGGTGGTGTTGCAGGAGCCGGATGTCAGTAAGCGGATTTTGTTTCAGAAATCCTACCGTGTGACCCGAAGGTGCAAAGAGGAGCATCCCCGCGGGCTTGCGGAAACCATGAGCCTGGCCATGGGAGAAGTCTCTCTAAAGATCATTCGGGATGTTTACACGGTTTTGAAAGAACCGTAATAAGGAGGGTTCATGGCAAGCGAGATCAACAAAGTCATCTATTCAATGCTCCGGGTCAGCAAGTCCTATGATCGAAAGCCGGTATTAAAAGATATTTCCCTCTCTTATTTCCTGGGCGCCAAAATCGGTGTTCTGGGGCTCAACGGTTCGGGAAAAAGTTCTCTATTGCGGATACTGGCAGGCGAAGATCAGGACTTCAGTGGCGAGGCCGTCCTCAGTGAAGGATACACGGTGGGCCACTTGGAGCAGGAACCGTTGGTGGATGTGGATAAGACGGTTCGGGAAGTGGTTGAAGAAGGGGTCGGGGAGACGGTTGAGGCACTCAGGGAGTTTGAGGAGATCAACCTGAAATTTGCCGAACCCATGGATGACGCGGCAATGGAAAAGCTTATTGATCAGCAGGCCCATATCCAGGAAAAGCTTGATGCCCTCGATGCCTGGGATCTGGATGCGCGGTTGGAAATGGCTATGGACGCCTTGCGGTGTCCGCCCGAGGACCGGTCCGTGGCGGTGCTCTCCGGCGGGGAGAAGAGGCGTGTGGCCCTTTGCCGGTTGCTGCTGCAGAAACCGGACATTCTGCTGCTGGACGAACCCACCAACCACCTGGATGCGGAAAGTGTGGCCTGGCTGGAACATCACTTGAAAAGTTACCCGGGAACGGTCATAGCTGTAACCCATGACCGGTATTTTCTGGATAATGTGGCCGGTTGGATACTTGAACTGGATCGTGGGCGGGGAATCCCCTGGAAAGGGAACTATACCAGCTGGCTGGAGCAGAAGCAGGAACGGCTGCGCCGGGATGACAAAGCTGAAACGGCCCGGCAGAAAACCCTGGAACGGGAACTGGAATGGATCCGCATGTCCCCGAAGGGAAGACACGCCAAAAGCCAGGCGCGCATCAGCGCTTACGACAAGCTGCTTTCCCAAGAGGCGGGGGAAAAAGAAAAGAGTCTTGAGCTTTTCATTCCCCCGGGGCCGCGCCTGGGGGATCAGGTCATCGAAGCGGTAAATGTCAGCAAAGGGTTCGATGGTCAGTTACTCATGGAGAACATGAATTTCAGCCTGCCTCCCGGGGGCATTATCGGGATTATCGGCGCCAATGGGGCCGGAAAGACCACCCTGTTTCAAATGATCATCGGCCGTGAAACACCTGATGGCGGCGCCATTCATCTGGGCGATACGGTCAGGATGGCCTATGTGGACCAGAGCCGCAGCCTGGATGGCGACAAAACCATCTGGGAGGAGATCACGGGGGGGAACGATCAGATCCAGCTGGGAACACAGTTGATCAATTCACGCGCCTATGTGGCCCGTTTCAACTTTTCAGGATCGGAGCAGCAAAGAAAAGTGGGGGCCTTATCCGGAGGGCAGCGCAACCGGGTGCATCTGGCCAAGGTCCTCAAGGAGGAGGCCAATGTGCTCCTGCTGGATGAGCCCACCAACGACCTGGACGTCAACACCTTGCGGGCCCTGGAAGAAGCCCTTCTTAATTTCGGCGGCTGTGCGGTGGTCATCAGCCATGATCGATGGTTTCTGGACCGCATCGCTACCCATATTCTCGCCTTTGAAGGGAACAGCCGCGTAACGTTTTTCCAAGGGAACTGGACGGAATATGAGGCGGATCGCCGAAAGAGACTGGGCGCCGACGCAGCGGTACCCAGCCGCATCAAATACCGCCAATTGACCCGTTAGTGGCTTTCATTACCTCACCAAACCGGCTCAATCCGGATCAACTGAGAGACCTCATAGACCAGACCAATGATTGATCTATCACCCCGAAAGCGGGAGGAACAATGAGTAATCCAACCATGGATTTGTTGGTAACGGCCTTGCTTGACGGCGATCAGGCTCAGGCAATCACCGCGACCCGGAATCTTTGTGACGCTGGCGTCGGACACGCGCAGATAATTCTGGACGGTGTAGAAACAGCGATGGTTCAGTTGGATGCCAAATGCACCGTGGAGGCGTTCAACTTGCTGGAAATCATGCTTGCCGGACGGGCCGTGATGGGGGTTATGAAAGAGCTGTATCCGCCGGGTACCCGTTCCCCCCAGACAAAGGGAACCGTTGTTCTTGCGAGCCTGGAAGGTGATATTCACGACCTGGGCAAGAACGTACTCAAGATGATCCTGATTGCAAAAGGATACCGGGTCGTGGACTGTGGCAAGGATTGTCCCGTGGAAAAGCTGATTGATGTCTCAGGGCAGGAAGGACCCCTTGCGATCGGGGTCAGCGGTTTGCTTACTTCGGTAATCCCCCAGGTACGCCGGTTAAGGGAGAAAATGACCGAGCGGCGTCTTGGCAATATCAGCATAATGGCGGGCGGAGCGACATTAAAACAAGCATCTGCCGAGAGTCTAAACGTTGATTTCGTAGCCGAGACCGCTTTCGACGGCGTAAGCCATCTCGAATATATTGCAGGAGGTGGTAATGAATAGCATTGAACGGATCAAGGCTGCCGTGAATTTTGAGATACCGGATCGAGTGCCGGTGATCGCCCAGGTTTTTGGCCATGCTGCCACCCTTGCCGGGATAGCTTTAGGGGAATATGTTCAAGATGGTGATTTGTTGGCGCGCTGTCAGATACAAGCCCTGGAACGTTATGACTATGATGCTGTCTTTGCCTTAATGGACGTAAACGTTGAAACTGAGGCAGTGGGCTCCAACCTGATCTATCGGGCGAACCAGTATCCGGATGTCAAATCCTATGCGTTTTCGGGCGATGCAACCGTAGAGAGCCTTTCGGTGCCCGATCCTCATGAGACCGCGCGTATGCCGGAGCTGCTTAAAGCAGTGAGGCTTTTACGACAGGCGGTGGGGGATGACGTGCTGGTGGTCGGTTGTGTGTTGGGACCGATGACCCTGGCGACACAATTGCTGGGGATAGAAACAGCCCTCTACCTGGCCATTGATGAGCCCGAACAATTTGCGGATCTGATGAACTTTGCCACAGAGGTTGTTATTCGGTTTGGAGTTGCCCAGATCGAGGCTGGAGCGCATCTGCCCATTGTTTTCGATCCGTCTTCTTCGCCTGCCGTCATTCCGCGTCAGTTTTATCGCGAATTTGTTCTCCCTCGTCTCAAACGGCTATTTGCAGCGTTTAAGAAAACGGGAGCTATAGCCAACTGGCTTCATATTGCCGGGCCAACGGAGTCTATTTTGTCTTCTTATCCCCAGGCCGGGGTGGACATTGCGAATTTTGATTACAGCGTCAACCCTTTGGAGGCTCAGCAGGCGATCCCACAGACCTGCCTTAACGGTAATATCAAATCCCTTTCATTTATCGAGAAAACGCCTGAAGCGATCGCGGAGGAGTCATCCGGATTGTTGGACCGGTTCGCCGATCGTGGGGGGTTTATCCTCTCATCCGGCTGTGAAATTCCGCCGGAATCAAAACCGGAAAATGTAGCTGCCATGGTCTTAGCCACACGTAAATAAGGATGATCCCATGCCGGAGTTGACCCTTATACTGAAAGAAGGGGAACATCGTATGCCTTTCGTTCCCGGCAAGTCCCTGCGTGATATCCTGGATACGACCGATTTTCGGGTTCGTTCGGGATGCAGAGGGATGGGGGCCTGCGGCCTATGCCGTGTCCGAATTTTAGCGGGGAAAGTGAGTGGGCCAACGCCAAATGAACAAATGCATCTCGGTAGCACGCAACTTGCACAGGGGGTTCGCCTGGCTTGCCAGGTCATGGCAGAGCAGGATCTTCAGATCGTGGTCCTCGCCCCCGCCCCGGAATCAGACTGGAGAAGCCTTCCCGATGGGGAGGGACGGCGTATCAAGCGTTTCTCTTCTTTTTCCTTAAAAGACCTGCCACAGCAGGTAGAGAGTCCTTACGGTGTGGCGGTGGAGCTGGG
>JABGPV010000176.1 GCA_018644785.1 Deltaproteobacteria bacterium
ATTTTACCCGAAAATGCGGAAGGTTACGGCAAAGGGGCCATCGTAGGGGAAAACGGCGAACGGGAGCATGCAGCCGCCATCCTACACCCCAAACTGGGAAAACCCTTCAGGGATTCGGTGGGCGGCGGTAAATCCCTGATCCCATCCGCCAAGAAAGTAGGGGGCATGGGAACGGAAATCGACGTACCCACCAATTATAAGGACGCCGCCTTTGTCAGAACCCACTTCGACGCCATGGCCGTTCGCATCGACGACGCCCCCATGGCTGACGAAATTGTCGTGGCCCTGGTGGTCACCGACTGCGGCAGGCCGCACCCCCGTATCGGAGGGCTCAAGATGGAGGATGCTAAAAAGGAAGATGGCCTCAGATAATTCGCGAGCGTTTTGCCCTCATCCCCCCGTTCCCACACTTATCCCTCGTTCCCACGCTCCTGCGTGGGAACGTTATCCAAACCTTTTTTCCAGCAAATGACCCGATTCTTGTGGAAATCAGTAAAGGAAGACAAAGTAGGGAGATTTAGAAAACAACTTTTCGGAGGTCGACAGTTCAGGGTTGGTAGATGACTGCCCCTTGGTAAACGTCCGGCGCCATTGTGATATAGGCTGGCTCTCCGTCATGTGACGACTCTCACTCAGGGGAGCAACTACAACATGTTGTACCTTTTACCATTCCCGGAAAAACGGTTCGAAACATTCAGATGCGGTCATACTGAGCTCATATGTCAACCTGGTAGCCGCCTGATGTATGTTATCACAGCTAAACGACCTGCATCACCAGCAGCTCACCCAAACTTGCCGCGTCAGCGCCGCCGCGCTTCTTGCCGTCTGGTGAATACTTTTGTTTAGCCAATTTCTTTCCTGTTATTCATGTTGCATGTAAAATCTTTCCACCAAGTCAATAATGAAATCTGACGGATCTTCTCCTCTTTCCTTCATAGCCAACATTTCTTTCAGGTGGGCTTTGTTTAGAAATAGAATAACTTTTTGGTCTTGAGTAAAGACTGTATTCCTCTGTCTATGGGCTGCTTCATTTGGGGTTTTGCTGCAGACCATTATGCCAAGCCTGCCCATTGGGTTCGTTATATAGTTCCGTGTTTGATTTACTTCTTCATGTCCAATTTCAGTGGCGTCATAATTTTTAAATTCAACCAATATCATACGGGCATTCAACTCAAGGAAAAGGTGGTGCCAGTTTTGTGAGTTAACCGTAGTGTTTGGGGTAATATTACGATTGGGGTAAATAGCGTCTCTTCTATTTACCCCTGAATATGTGCGACTCTGTAGATTTGGAGAGCTCAAAGGTGGGACAAATAGAAATGATAGAATATCTGTGCATATATTTTCAAATTGGACCCATCCCCCGCTGCCTAAGGGACAAGTATCCAATTGCAATATGAAAGCGTTTACTTGGCTCATGGCTTTAGGAATTTGCTAATTAATTTTTTTCTTCTTGCGATGAGATTTTTTAAGACCAACCCATCAATGACTTCAATCTGAGTGTTTTCAATTTTTTGAATATCATTTAAGTATTCTTCTGCAACGGAAGTAAGAATACTGTTTGTTATCAAAAGCATTTTACTATCAGCAGGCAATATGTTGCGCTTATATTCAAAAAGTTGCTTGAGGGTGTTAATGCTAAACCGTTCATTTTTGTAAAATTTTACTTCGATAACCCATGTTTCTTTTCTGATCATTCCAAATGGGTTTCTGGTAAAGTTTTCCGCAATAAAATCTATACCGAAATCGGGGCTGTTCTTTTCTCGCCTAATATTTATGAACCCATATTCTGTTAATAATTGGTGAATGAATTCTTCAAAGCTGTGGGGGGTGAAATCACTGAAACTTATTTGAGGGATAGTACTGATTTGACGTCTGACTTTTTCCAAACCTTTTTCAAAATCATTGTAAAGGTGAATAATGTTGTAATATTTAAGTTGTAGAGGAACCTTACACCTTTCAATAACTACTGGAATTATAGTTATTTTTCTTTTTTGACTTTCATCTAGAAATTTTTGCAATTCATAATCTGTATATGCCGATTGGACATATTTTTTTGACAAAAGCAGTAATACAATTTCGCTTGTTTCTACTAAATATCGCAAATTATCCAGAACATTTGATCCTGGGTCAAAGTCATAATCGCCCACTATCTTAATGTTTTCAGTAGATAGCTTCTCTGAAATTAAGTGGGCTGTTTCCCTGTCTGCGGAACAATAGGATAGAAATACTCTGTTTTTATAGTTCATTGCTTTTTTCTGTGATTGTTTTTGATCATCGATTCAAAAGATAACGAGTTATTATACGGATCTGCATATCATCACATTGGTAATGTTATCAAGTGAAAAGCGAATCGTGTCGCAATACAGGCATATTGAGAATATTCCATAGAATTCAATTCTTCAAACATGTTGGATGTATCACAGTTTAACGTAAAGTTAGGCGGCGATCTTCAGCGAGTCCATCTTAAACGCTTGATTATGTCTTGCAAGTTTTTATTGGTTCAATTATCCCGATTTCTTTATATTTATTATCGATATATTTTCTAAAGTCATTACGGTAATAAATTGTGATAGAATAGTCGAATTCATTGGTGGCAATATTTTTAATCCTTTGAAGGATATCTGACTTGTCATAAAACGGTGAAATAATAAGATCGATGGTAACAGAATTAACTAAATAGCTGAAGTCTATCTTCTTCTCATCTTCCTTACTTGATCCACTCATAAGGTCTTTATAGGTTGATGTTATATTATCAATTAGAAGCTTCGTGTGTAGGATTGCTAATTTTGGTTCTTCATAGTCAAATGTGCCGAGGAATTTATATGTTTTAAGGTTCCTGTTATCAAAAATAAAAAATCCGAGATTTGATCCAAATGCATAGAGCAATTTAAAAAAATTAATATTTATATCAGATAATTGAAACCCACATAAGTTATAAAATGTGAAAAGCTCTGGCCCAGCTGGTTGCGCACCTGACAATTCAGTTTCAGCAGATCGTTTGATAGCATATTTTATTGTATCGGTAACCTTGGTTTTAAAATTCGAATCATTGTATTTTATCGTATCTAATGGAGAAATATTGAAGGCCAAGTCGAATTGTTCGTCTTGCAAAGGAATTATATGCTTATTCTGACTAACCATCATGCCATACTCAAAATGTACATTTGGATTTGGGTATTCATCCCCATTTGTGTCATACGAGGGATCAAGGAAAACGATACAAAAATGTGACTGTATAATTTTTGAACAAATTTTTGTGCAAAATGCAAAAGTACCAGGATCAATTCGTTTAAGAGCTATATGGCATTCGTATTGGTATGATTCTACTATGTCTTTAATTGTTTCGATTTTTAATGTGTACTTCTCATGCGAAGGACAGGCAACGAAGCATAATTTTGCAGATTCATACCCATATCCACAAGCAGGCATCCCGATAAAGCATTTTTCGTTTTTCCTAAGAGTATTATCCATTACCAGGCTCCTTCTATTTTCATACTGAGGACATAACAGGGTTTGTAAGGATCTGTATATCATTACATTTGTAGTGTTATCCAGTGAAAAGCGAATCGTGTATCAATACAGATATATTGAGAATAGTCCATAAGAATGGTTCTTGTCAAAACCTGCGTAATCTTGGTAGGGAGAAAACATATTGAGGTCAACTCCTTTTTTGTATATCATATCGATATTACAGTTATTTTTAGCGGTGACACACCTGAGAGAGATAGCAGATATAGCCGCCAGCTCTATAGTTCTACTTTATCACATTGATCCGGTGGAGCAACGAGGTTACAACAAATTCTACCGGAGTTCTTCGTGAACTCTGTAATAATTTTCTAATTCTTGCTCAAGAAAATTTTTTGCATTATTATATATGTTTTGATTTTTTCTATATTTAACTTCATAATTGATAAACGTATTATAAGCTTTCTTATATATTTCTTTTGCTTTCTCAGTCATTAAGAACTCGTAAATAAATACTCCTGATTGTTTCTGTGCTTCATCAAGCTCTTTTCTTATAATGCAATTAGATGCTTTTGAAATTGTAACATCCGGATATGGCTTATAACCATCAGGTAATTCAGAACTATCAAGTGAAAGGCGTTCTAAAGATTTACCACCATATGGGTCGGTCTCACCATAAATAGTTTCCTTAATTTTACTAACAATCATCATACCACCACACATTGCACATGGTTCCAGTGATGCGTAAATAATATAGTCAGTCAAATCTTCACATTCATATTTTGCTAAATAACCTTGAATTAATCTACTCTCTGCATGTTGTGTTACATTATGTGTAGATGCATGTGCATTCCTATTAAACTCCAAAATTGTATCTTTTTTTGGATTAACTAATAAAGCTCCAATATTTTTTCCAACAACTCTTGATGGATCTGATCCTTGCCATGTTTTATACAATATTGAATATGTCAAGAGCATATGTATATCATTAATCTCATCATTTTGGGTAGTATTTGTGCCAGTATCATTATTAGTATCTGAACAATACGTGCTGCTAGCAAATATTAAAAAAATACATAAAATTAAATATTTCAATGGCTTTTGAGCGAATAGATGCATGATATTTTCCTTTCATATTTTTTGCTTTGTTTAAATGCAAAGGAAATCAACGCATTTTTTCAACTTCTCGATGCTAACCATAGGCCTTAACCCATCATTTCCCTTGTGATAACTTGCACAGATAAAGGCCGGAATAAGCCGGTTTGTGTCCCCGAGGTTTTTCCCAGGGAAAGCGGAACTGTCCCCTATTTATGAGGTCAATCTTTGACTATTTGCTGGTGAGTTCCAGAAAATGTCGTATATAATAGGGAATGTTCAATATCCCACATAACTGCCTGGCTGGTGGCCAGTCCACCTTTTCATGCGGTTGTCATGTGCTTCTTGCCCTGTACTTCTCTTGCATCTTGCGATCGAACTTCCCCTTTTGAATAACAAAGCGTTCGTGTCGTCCGCGAGTTATAAGGTCGATTCCATCATGGGCCTCCACCTCAAAAACCAGCCTTCTCCCATCCACCTTCACAAGTTTGACCTTGGCAGTGACTTCCAGTCCCGGCGGTGTCGCCGCAAGGTGGTTCACATCAATGTGAGTGCCGACGGTTTGCTCTTCCGGCCAGTCAAGATGGGGGTTCAGGGCCTGAATACACGTCCATTCGATTAAGCCGACCATGTAGCCAGTGGCAAAGACGTTAGGCATTACCTTGAATTCATCTGATTCAGGGTATAGGGCTGGAACTAACTTTGATTCATCGATGCTGAACGTGAAGGTGTGCTCAATGCCGGGCTTTAGGGTGTCTTTCATCTTGTTCCTCCTTCCATAGAGCAATGATTGGATTCATCCGCATAAGAAGCGGAATTTCGGTTTGTTACGGCTAACCACAAGAAGCAGCTTTTCACTCTTGTAGCCCGTAACCTACTTTGGCCCTCTCCAGATCATCCAGACCCCGATTTCTCAGTCCATTTCGGTTCCTTTTTTCCCAGAAAAGCAGTTACACCTTCGATGCATTGGCCGCTGAGAACATTTTCTGCCGCTTTTTCCCTCTCGAACGTAAGCGCCTGATCCTCATCCATCGAAATGGTTGAATCGATAATTTCTTTGACAACCCGCAGGGCCATGGGGCCATTTGCCGTTATACTCTCCACATATTCGGCTACACGGGAGTGAAAATTTTCTTCCGGAAAAACGTGGTTTACCAAACCCAGCTGTTTTGCTTCCTCGGCAACAATTTTGCGAGCAGAAAAAATAAGGTCCTTTGCACACCCTGGCCCAACTAATTTCGCAAGTCGCACGGTACCTCCCAAATCCGGTATCAGGCCCAGGCGCGTTTCCTGGAAACAGATCACTGAACCTTCCTTCGCCACCCTGATATCACAGGCCAATGCGAGTTCTGCGGCGCCGCTGTAACATATACCATTGATGGCTGCGATTGTTGGGAAGGCAAGATGGGCGAGCTTTGTAAGGATATTTTGAATATGGGCAAACCCCTCAATCAGTTTTTCTTTGTCCTGATTCTGGAGGCTCTGGAACATGTCCATTATGAATCTATCCGATGGCGTGACGTCAACGCCTGCCGAGAAGATGTCTGGAGGATGACCGGTTATCACTAACGCTCGAATCTGCTGATTGGATTTTAAGTCAGAAAAATGCCTTTCGAATAATTTCCAACACTCGGAGCCGATGGCATTTTTCTTTTCCGGCCGGTTGATTTCAATGGTCGCTATGCCATTTTCTTCACGATAGATTAAAGGATCATTTTCTACCATATTGTCTCCAAATCTATGGCCTACCGTTTCAAATCAGCTTCGAGGCGTCAAACCCTCATCTCTTGGCGGGATATCAAAAAAAGGTCTAACTGAATTCTTTCTAAATAAGCCTTCGTATGCGGGACTATACATAGTTATTTCTATTCTTTTTCATTTGTCAATTGAATATTAGCATTTAAGCAGTAGAGATAGCTAATTCTAAATTTTTCTCGTTCCCGCGATCCTGCGTGGGAACGTCTATGATTACTTCTACGATAGGCCCGAAAATATTGAGGTGTTTTTCTTCTGAATATCACCTTTACAGGTGCATGCACTGTTGTATGCCAAAAACCACTCATCCGGTCTATTGACAGAATTCAGAGAATCTGACATTCTGACATTCTGATTTCAGGAGCCGGAAGAAATCCCACATGAGAGAATTGAATATGAAAGTAGATGGAAAAGAGATGCGGCCCATTTGGTTTGATAAGGCTTCAAAAACCGTTCAGGTCATTGACCAGCGGTTTCTGCCCCATGAATTTATTATTGAAGACTTGAACACGGTGGATGACGTGATTCGCGCCATCAAAGAGATGGTGGTGAGGGGGGCCCCCCTTATCGGGGCCACTGGTGCATTGGGGGTCTATGTCAGCCTGGTCCAGGAAAACAATGGCGGCGCGGACAATAAATATCTAGCGGCCGAATGTAACCGCCTCAAAGACGCCAGACCCACTGCCATGAACCTTTTCTGGGGAGTGGACCGGGTTCGGGAGGCAGCGCACAAAGAGATCGACTACAACGCACGCGTAAAGGCCGCCCTGGCAGAGGCCCTGGAAGTGGTTGAGGAGGAAGCGGTCAATTGTCAACAAATCGGCCGGCACGGTCTCTCCATCATCGAGGACATCAGCCGAAAGAAAGGGGGCAAGCCGGTCAACATTCTGACACACTGCAACGCCGGCTGGCTGGCCTGTGTTGAATACGGCACGGCCACCGCCCCCATCTACACCGCCTTTGATCATAACATTGACGTTCATGTCTGGGTGGATGAAACAAGACCTTTGAACCAGGGGGCGCGCCTCACCGCCTGGGAATTGGGCAAACACGGGATCCATCACACGGTGATCACGGACAATGCGGGCGGGCATCTCATGCAGCACGGCATGGTGGACGTGGTGATTGTGGGAACGGACCGGACCACACGGGCCGGAGACGTGGCCAATAAGATCGGTACCTATTTAAAGGCGCTTGCCGCCAGGGACAACGACATTCCTTTTTATGTGGCCCTGCCTTCCTCTACCTTTGACTGGGGCATCACGGATGGGATCAACGACATTCCCATTGAGGAACGGGATCCTGATGAAATCCGCTTTGTCCAGGGGCTTTGCCACGGCAAGGTGCAAACCGTGCTGGTACCGCCTGAAATGAGCCCCGCAGCCAATCCGGCTTTTGACGTGACCCCCGCCCGCCTGGTGACGGGCTTTATAACGGAAAGGGGCGTCTGCAACGCCACCGAAGCAGATATCATGGCCCTGTTTCCGGAAAAACGACCGGAAAAACGAATGGCGTGATTGGTGGTGGTTCAAGCTGTGAAGGATATCCTCAAAAAAATTGAAAAAACCATTTCCCGGTTCAACATGCTCGATTATGGGAACCGGGTTCTGGTGGCGGTATCCGGGGGACCGGACTCCGTGGTTTTGCTGGATGTTCTGGACCGATTGAAAGAATCCTTTTCACTGGACCTGGTGGTGGCCCATTTCGACCATTCGCTGAGACCGGGCGATGATGAACGTGAAACCCGATTTGTGGCTTCCCTGGCGGTTTCAAAAAATATTCCCTTTATTACCCAAAAGGCATTATCGCCCCCGGGCAAAAGGGGCATGTCCCTTGAAGAAGAGGCCAGGGATCGGCGGTACGAATTCCTGGATCATGCCAAAAAGACCCACGGGGCCCAGAAAATTGCACTGGGACATACCCTCGACGATCAGGCTGAAACCGTCATCATGCGTCTTTTGCGCGGCAGCGGACCTGCCGGCCTTTCCGGGATTCCGCCGGTTCGAAATCATGATATTATCCGGCCTCTCATTGAGGTCACCCGTCAGGAAATTCAGGATTATATTGTCCGCCGAGACCTATCGCACATTACCGATCCGTCCAACTTGGAAAAACACCATTTGCGAAACAGAATCCGGCTGGACCTTCTGCCACAGCTGAAAACCTATCAACCCAGAATCGTTGAAATTCTGGGGCAGACCGCGGGAATTATGCGGGATGAAACCCGGTGGATGGAAACAGAAGCGGAAGAATGGATCAAAGGGCATGTGGAGGTCTTTGAAACGGGGACACATTCGGTTCCCCTGAAAGCGCTCGGGGAACTTTCGGCAGCGCTTCAGAACCAGATCATTCGCCAAATCATCAAGGGTGTTCAAGGGGGACTTCGCCGCATCAGCCTGCGGCACATTGAAGCCATAAAAGAGCTGGTACAAGGGCGGCCACAGGCGAGCTTAGACCTTCCCAACAACGTTTTTGTCAAGAAAACCTACGAAACCCTGATATTCGGCAAAAACGGAGAAAAACAGGAACCTAAAAAAACGAAGGGGTTTCAATATGTTCTGGATGGTCCGGGTGTTTTCAGCCTTGATGCGATCTCCTGCACGGTGACCATCAAGGAAATCAAAGGAAAAGCCCTCCTCCCGGGCGGCAACGCATCGCCGTGGATTGCTCACCTGGACGCTGACCGCATCCAATACCCATTGATGATCAGAAGTTTTGTCCCCGGCGACCGGTTTGTTCCTTTGGGCATGACGGGACACAAGAAAGTGAAGGATTTTTTTGTGGATCGGAAGATTCCTTCCCATGTCAGAAAAAGTCTTCCCCTATTGTGCCAGGGAAAAAACCCCATCTGGATATGCGGTCTGAGACTTGATGACCGTTTCAAGGTGGGTCCAAAAACGAAGAATGCCGTTCAGGTTTCCCTTGATTTTTCCGCTGAAACCCTGCCCGACGCTTTCCTCAGCCTTCCTTCAGAGCGGTTTTAAAATAAGCAATCGTGGTTTGAAGCCCTTCATCCAACGCTGTGCCCGGTTCCCACTGCAGTTTTTCTTTTGCGAGGGAAATATCCGGTTGACGTTGGAGGGGATCATCCTCGGGAAGGGGGCGAAAAACAATGCGGGATTTGCTGTCGGTGGCGTCAATGATTTTTTCGGCCAGTTCCAGGATGGTGAATTCCGTGGGATTCCCCAGGTTCACGGGTCCCACAAATTCATCGCGCCCATTCATCATGCGGACCATGCCGTCAATCAAGTCATCCACATAACAGAAAGAGCGGGTCTGTGATCCATCCCCGTAAACCGTAATATCCTGATTATTTAATGCCTGGACAATGAAATTACTCACCACCCGGCCATCGTTGGGGTGCATTCTGGGGCCGTAGGTATTGAAAATGCGAACTACCCGGATGTTCACTTTGTTCTGACGGTGGTAGTCAAAAAAAAGGGTTTCGGCACACCGTTTTCCCTCGTCGTAACAGGACCGAATCCCGATGGTGTTCACATTGCCCCAGTAGCTTTCCGTTTGAGGATGAACCACAGGGTCGCCATAAACCTCACTGGTTGAGGCCTGCAGGATCTTGGCATGGACCCGTTTGGCCAGCCCCAGCATGTGAATGGAACCCAAAACATTGGTTTTCACGGTTTTCACCGGGTTATGCTGATAGTGAACGGGGGAAGCCGGGCAGGCCAGGTTATATATTTCATCCACCTCCAGAAATACGGGGAAAGCCAGATCATGACGGATCAATTCAAAATTGGGGTTTTGCATCAGATGCAAAATATTCCGTTTCGTCCCGGTAAAGAAATTATCCAGACACAGAACGTCATGGCCCTCACGAATCAGACGGTCGCAGAGATGGGACCCCAGGAATCCGGCGCCGCCGGTCACCAGTATGCGTTTTTGATGATGAAGCACGATCATAACCTCCTGCTAGGGCCTCGGTTAAAAATGGGTGAGGGACGGTTTTCCAATGGGGAAAACATTGAACCCGATCTCGTGAAGCGCCAGGGTGTCCAGAATATTCCGGCCGTCAAAAACAAAGGCCGGCTTGGCCATTTTTCGGTAAATTTCCCGGTAATCAAGTTCTTTATAAAGAGACCATTCGGTCATGACGGCAATGGCACAGCAGTCCTCCGTCGCCTCATAGGGATCTTCAACATAGGAAATGTTTCCCTTTACCCCTTTCAGGTCATCTTTTGCGTTATTAATGGCCTTCGGGTCGGTAATCACCAGGTCCGCTTTTTCTTCCATAAGCCGTTTGGCGATCCGGATGGCCGGGCTTTCCCGCGTGTCCCCGGTGTCGGCCTTGAAGGCAAATCCGAGAAGACAGATCTTTTTGCCCGCCAGGGTATTGAACATGACGTGCAGCATGTTGAGGATGAACCGTTCCTTCTGGTAGTCATTGATTTTGACCACACCCTCCCAGTAATCCGCTACCTCCTTGAGATCGTAATGGCGGCAGATATAGACCAGGTTCAGGATGTCTTTTTTAAAGCAGGAACCACCGAAACCGACACTGGCATTCAGAAATTTGTTGCCCACCCGGCTGTCCATGCCCACTGCCCGGGTCACCT
>JABGPV010000177.1 GCA_018644785.1 Deltaproteobacteria bacterium
GGGATCGTTAAAAAAATAACTTCACTTAATCTGTTTGAAAAAGTCCCAAAAGCCGGACATTTTGCAAACAGAACGTGAACTAATTTTTATCCGACCCTGAAATCCCATAAAGACTGGACATTTTTCAGACAAAATGCCAAGTCAACGCGTTTCCTTTACACCTACAACGCGATTCCTTGACATTGATGGGAATCACTCGAATGGGAAACACTTGAGTAATTTTTGAGCCAACCCTTACCCCATATTCATATGGTGAAGAGCAGAGTGTCGCAATAACGACTGAATGCCCACCATTTGCCGAGTCTGAATGGATGAAGACGGATTGGAATCATTTGATCGATAACCTGTTTCGCGGAGACCGCGCCTCATTGGCCCGGGTAATTACCCACGTGGAAAACAGAGAACCGGGTTGGTCGGATGCCATGAAAAGGGTTTCCCAAAACATATCGCCTGCACATGTCATCGGGATCACCGGGTCTGCAGGTGTGGGGAAAAGCACCTTGACGTCAGCCGTTGCCAACAACCTTGCCGACAGGGGATACCGCATCGGCATATTGGCCATCGATCCTTCCAGTCCCTTTCAGGGCGGCGCTTTTTTGGGTGATCGGATCAGAATGCAGTCAGCCAATGTGAGAGATGAAATATTCATCCGGTCCATGGCCACCAGGGGGGAAACAGGAGGTCTCTGCCAGGCGGCCAGGGACGTGGTAAGGCTTTTAAAGGCCTCTGGTAAAACGATGGTCCTTATCGAGACAGTCGGCACCGGACAGGATGAAGTGGATATTCATCAGATCGTGGATTGTGTGTGCCTGGTGTGCGCCCCGGGACTCGGTGACGGAATTCAGGCATTAAAAGCCGGCATCATGGAAATCGCCAGTGTGTTCGTCGTCAACAAGGCGGACCGTGAAGGAAGCGACACCCTGGCGGCAGATATTCTCTCGATGCAACGGCTTTCAAGCGACTCAGAATCGCCTGCCGCCCCCTTGTATAAAACGGTTGCCTCCACGGGAAACGGCGTGGATGAACTTGTGACCGGCCTGCTGGATCGAATGAACAGAAACAGCCGACCGGACAATAGGGGTCATGAAACCGTTAAAGCCGAAATCAGATATTTGCTTGAAAAAATGAGTAAAGATTTTCTGAATCGAAAGCTTGATGAAAGCCAGATTCTGGAGCAGATGATAGGTCATAAAAAACCGGAAGCAGTGGATCCGTACACAACTGCGGAAGAACTTTTTCAGCGGATATTTAAACACGCTGCGGCGCCTGACCACTGAAATCCGAAACTCAAAATTCAAACCAAAAACTTGAACATATCGTAATAAAAAAAGGAGACCGCCATGACAGAGCAGGAGAATAGATCCAACGGCCCTCTCAAAGCCGTCTATACGCCGGACGACCTGGCTGATTTCGATTATGACCAAAAACTGGGAGACCCGGGGTCGTATCCTTATACCAGAGGAATACGACCCGCCGGTTTTTGGGGATGGATTCAGCGTGAGCTGTCCGGAGAAGGAGATGCAAAGACCTCCAACAAGCAGCTTAAATATCTACTATCCCAGGGGCAGTCCGGTGTGGATGTCATTGCCGATGCACCCTCAAACGCCTTGATGGATCCGGACCATCCGCTGGCGGTCAACGCGGTTGGAACCCAAGGGGTCTCTGTCTGCTGCCTCAATGACTTCAG
This sequence comes from Deltaproteobacteria bacterium, assembly GCA_018644785.1. The sequence continues at coordinate 1,688 of JABGPV010000177.1, forward strand.
AGATTTGTGGAAGGACCTCCCGTTGGACAGTATCACCGTTTCCAGCTCCATGACGAGCCTGATAACCGCCTGTGCGCTCTATATTGTGGCCGGTGAGAACAATACGCCGGCCGAAAAACTTCGGGGAAGCGTTATCCAGGCGCCGTTTTATTCGGAACCCTGCGGCTATTCCACCCACCTGCCCTTTGACCTGCGGCTCCGTATATCTTCGGATTGCATTGAGTTCTGCACCAGGGAAATGCCCAGATTTCATTCATTTGTGGAGGACACCTATTTTTTCTGTGAAACGGGTCTGAATGGTGTCGAAGAGATGGCTTTAGGATTTGTAGAGATACGACATATGGTGCGGGATCTACTCAAACGCGGTCTTGACATTGACAGTTTCGCTCCCCGCATCGCAATCCTGGTGGATTGCGGCATGGATTTTTTTGCAGAAATCGCAAAAATCCGTGCCACAAGACGAATCTTTTCCCGGATGATGAAGGAGGAGTTCGGCGCTAAAGACCGCCGTTCCTGGGCGCCTATCATCACCAGTCATACTTCGGGAATGGCTATGACGGCCCAGCAGCCGTCAAATAACATTATCCGGGGGACGCTTCAGTCCATGTCCCTGGTATTAGGCGGCGTTCAGGCCGTAGAAGTTTCAGCTTTTGATGAAGCTTATCGTACCCCGAGCCCGGAATCCCATCTGGTCGGTCTTCGCACGCAGCAGATTATCGGGCTCGAAACAGGCGTCACAAAAGTGGTGGATCCCCTGGCCGGTTCATATTATGTGGAGACACTGACTGACGAAATGGAAAAGAACATCCTGACGATGATTGATGACATCGAATCCAAAGGTGATCCGGCAAAGTTATCTGAGGAGGGATGGTTCAAGACGTTCTTCGAAAATGCAATGGCTCGCTATGCCAAACAGATCGAGGATGGAGAAATACAAAAGGTGGGGCTGAACTGTTTACAGCTCCCCCCGGAAGAAGACACCCTTTTGAAAGATATCTCAGAGAAAAAAATTGAGCCGTATAAGGACCATATCGAACGTATCAAAATATTCAAAAAAAACCGGGACCATCAGAAACTGAAGTCGGTTCTTGAAAAGCTCTTTGAAACGACAGAGAGCAAACAGGAAAACCTGTCAGCAGTTACCATTGAAGCACTTAAGGCAGATGCAACCGTAGGAGAAATTGCCGGCGTCATGCGCATGGCCTATGGCCTTCCGTATGACCCGTTTGGCATGATGGAGCCTTTACTATAATAGTCAACAAACCGGTTCCCCAGTGTTTCTCATTAGTCGAGTGTTTCCCATTTGTGAAAGGGAAACACGTCGCTTGTCAAAGAAACACTGGGGGAACCGGTTTTTTAAAGAATAAATAAAGGATACGACTATGGGAAACGTAAGGATAGTAATCGGAATGATGGGCATGGATCAACATGAAGTAGGAGCCATAGCTGTTTCCCGGATTCTGATGGAAGCCGGCATGGAGGTCATTTACCTGGGAAGGTTCCAGTCTCCCGCCAGTATCGTGAACGCCGGAATCGATGAAGCAGCCGATCTCATCGGCATTTCCTGCCACTCCTGGGAATATCTGTATTTTCTACCCGACATCATCAGTCTTTTAAAGGCACAACAGATCAATATACCAATCATCGTCGGCGGATCGGTCATCACCGGCGGTGACAGGGAAAAATTGCTGGAAATGGGAGTTGCGGCAGTATTTGAAGCAGGAGCTGGGAAAGATGAAATCGTACAAAAAGTAGGAGAACTGGCTGCCCAAGGAATTCCTTAGGGATCCAAGTGTTTCTTATTAGTATCTACTGACAAATTCGGGAAGAAACGTATTTTAACTCATTTTGTAAGATATGGAATAGAGGAGGTTAACAATGGAATTCCCAAGTATGGCGTGGATAACGTCTCTTCAGAAGAAATGCAACGAAAGCAGTAGCTTTAGAAAGGCCAGTAGCTGGGCAGATACAAAAATTGTGCTGGAGATCGGTGACAGCCGGTATTATTTAAAACTCTACCGCGGGGAAATTATCGATATCATGGAATACCTGCCTTTTTCCAATGCTCTTGGTTATGATATCCTGCTGCGTGGTCAAAGAGAAGTGTGGCAAAAAATTATTGAGAGGCAAAATCCCTTTCTCCAGCTGGCCTTTCTGGGTGAAATTGAAAGAGACGGTAACATGCTGGAGTGCAATCGAATGCACGAAGCCGTATCCATCATGACCGATGAAATTATGCCGCAGATATAACGATCTGAACACTTCACAAGGGGGAGGAAATACTTATGACTGGGGACAACACTAAAATTACCGGACATTACGAAGTTATTGAGGATACGCGAATTTATTACGAAAGCTGCGGAAACGGCAACCCTTTGATCTGTATTCATACGGCCGGCGCCTGTTCCATGGAATTCCATGAATTTATGACAATCATGGCAGCTAAAGGATTTAGAGTCATGGCCATTGACCTTCCCGGCCACGGGAAATCGTATCCGGTAAATTGGCAGCCCTTTCGCGTGATGCATGATTACGCAGAATTTGTCTGGAAAGTCATCAAGACAATCTGCCCTGATGAGAAACCAATCATCAGCGGTTGCTCCATAGGAGGGAATATGGTTACCGATATGGCCTGTCATCATTCTGACGCCATGCTGGCGGCCCTGGCCTTTGAAGGGGCTGCTGTGACACCTTTTTATCAACTCGATGCCTATGAAGAGCCGCATGCCTGCCCGGGATGGCACAGTATCATGGAAAGGGCTGCAATATCAGCCAGCTATCAGCCGATGGCCGCTGAAAAAGCTGTGGAACTCCGGTGGCTGCATCGGTATAGCAGTCAGGAGGTTGCCATCGGCGACATGTTATGCTGGTCGAATCATAATGTCCTCGATAAGATGGGAAATATTACATGCCCCTATCTGGTCCTGATGGGAGAAGCCGATATCTTTCTGGTAGAGGAACTGCTTGACATGACAATCGCAGAAATCCCAAACGGATTGGGGGAAAAAGCCATTGGAAAGGAGATGGGGCATTACCCGATGTTTGAGCAACCCGAAGCGCTGGCACAGATCGTTATGGACTTTCTGCATCGCAAAAGGGTGATAATGGACGAATAATACGCCTGGGATTAACCAGCTGAAATTCATGTAACTGATGAGGCCATGTACACGGAAAAAAAACACAAGGAAGCCATCAAGGCCAGGAGAAAGCGGGAAAAAGAGCAACGGTACCAGAATATTCTGGACGCCGCCCAAACGGTATTTTTCTTGGAAGGCTACGCAAAATCAACCATTGATAAAATCGCCTATGAAGCAGGGATCAGCAAACCCACCATTTATAAGTACTTCAAAACCAAGGACGATCTATATTTTTCGTTGATACTGCCGGTAATTGAGGATCTTGCCGTTCAGATCGGCAAGATCGAAGTGAAGCTGAGGGACGGCAAATATCCAAACGGAGAACGGCTACTGAAGGATTTGTTTAAAGCGGCTTACAGCATATATGCAGCATCGCCGGATGTTTTCAGAATAATACACCTTTTTCAACAGTCGGGTCTGATCGGAAAATTAAACGAAGAGATCAGTTCGGCCCTGGATGAAAAAGGGCGGTTGAATTTTGAGCTTCTCAGACGAATCATTCAGATGGGGATTGAAAGCAATCTGATTATCAGGATTGACCCGGTCGAAGCAGCAGATATTTTTTGGGGACTCTTCGTGGGAGTCGTCCAACTTGAAAACATCAAGGCTAAAACAGGAAATCCCGAAAAACGACTAAAAAAGACACTTAAACTTGCAGAAAAAATATTGATTGACGCGGTCGCCGTCAAATAAAACCGTCTCGGGGTAACCGTATTTGTTTTTCATCAACCCGCTAAGGGTCGGCTCAAAAATTACTCAAGTGTTTCCCAAGAATGTAAAGGAAACGCGTTGACTTGGCATTTTGTCTGCAAAATGTCCAATCTTTACGGGACTTTTGCTGACAGATTATGCCAAGTTATTTTTGTACGATCCCTAAGGGTCGGCAAAAATTATTATTTAACGACAACATGTTTCTTTGATACTTCTTCTAAGAAACATGAATTTTAATCTCGTAATTTCAGTATATTAAAAAGTCATAGTTTAATTCATTTAACACTGGGGGTAACCCAGAGAGATGCAAATGAGAAACACTTGGATCCCTAAGATACTAAGGAGGTATCATGTTGCATAAAGATAAAGTAGTCTTGATCACCGGTGCCGCCCGCGGTATCGGTAAAGTCAGCGCCCTGAAGCTGGCCGAAGAAGGTGCTGATGTCGCAGTAGTCGATATACTCCCGGAAGTGGAAGAGACAGCCCGGGAAATCGAAAAAATGGGCAGACGTTCGGCCTGGGCTGTAGTTGATATTTCCGACGTGGATCAGGTAAGGGAGGGCGTCGGAAAAATAAGACAAAACCTGGGGGAAATCGATGTGCTGATAAATAATGCCGGCATTGTCACCAATATCGCCCGTCTCACCAAAATGACCCACGATGCCTGGCAACGTGAAATTGCCGTAAATCTGTCCGGTGCCTTCAACATGATTAAAGAGGTCATCGAGCATATGAAAGTGCAAAAATGGGGACGAATCATTAATATCTCGTCGGGCGCGGCCACCGGTGGATTGCATAAGCAGGTCGGATATGCGGCCAGCAAGGCAGGTATTCTGGGATTAACCAAAACCGTCACCCTGGAGCACGCCCGGGACGGCATCACCTGCAACGCCGTTCTTCCCGGGTTGATCGGTACTGAACTGGTGTCCATGATGCCCGTCGAAATCCGAGATGTGGCCACTCGCACCATCCCGACCCGAAGAATTGGGGAGATGCAGGAGGTCGCTTATCTGATTTCATTTTTAGCCTCAGAAAGGTCTGCTTATATCAACGGTGTTGAAATTCCCATCGACGGTGGAATGATGCTGAATACCGGATCATTGGGGAGTCGCAGGGAGGTTGGCCAGATGCACGCCTGAAAGCAGCACCTGTCAACACTATTTTTTCAATAAACACGATCTGTTGCGCAAGGTCGTAAGAGATCTTGTTAAGAAGGAAACAAGCCAAACATGGAGAGAAAGTCATGAAGGTAAATATTGGAGATTTTTTGATCAGACGGGCGACACTGTCGCCAACAAAGATCGGCCTGGTTTGCGATGACGTTCGTTTGACATTCGGTGAGATGAATGATCGTGCCAATCGACTGGCGAACGCTATGACAAAAATGGGTGTTAAACATGGTGATACAGTCGCGTTGCTGGCTTTCAATGAAAAGGAGTACTATGATATGTATTTCGGCCTGGGGAAAATAGGGGCCATTCTCACACCGGTTAATTACCGTCTGGCTGGGCCGGAAATGGCATATATTCTTGACGATTGCAAAGCCGATGTGTTTGTTTTCAGCAAGGATTTTATTGAAATCGTTGATTCATTTCGAAACGCCGTTCCAGCTGAAAAGTTTATTGCCATCTCCGACAGTCCGCCGGAATGGGCGGATTCCTTCGAGACGGTGATGAATGAATCATCAGCTGCGGAACCGGAACTCACTGGCGGTGACGATGATACACTGACCATCCTCTATACTTCCGGAACCACTGGCCGGCCTAAAGGCGCTGAACTCACCCACAACTATTTCTTCTGGACCTCGGTGAATATGATGTCGACCCTTGGCGTAACCGTCGGTGACAGTTCGGTGATTGCACTGCCATTGTTCCATATTGGCGGTCTGGCGGGACTTCCCTGGGGTGTGCATCAAGGAATGAAAATTGTTTTACAACGCAGTTTTGACCCCCAGGGATTTCTCGAAATCATCCAGGAAGAAAAGATATCCGGTTTCGGTGCGGTACCCGTACTCCTTGATTTCCTCAAATTGGTACCGGATTTTGAGAAGTATGACTTCAGCTCGGTTCAAACCATATTGGTGTACGCCGCCCCTGTACCGGTGACCCTGATCGAGGAGTACAACGAATCCGGCATCGAGGTCAGGCAGCTGTACGGCATGACAGAGGGCTGCCAGGGTACGGTTCTCGATTCTGAAAATGCGATCTCGAAAGCGGGTTCTTGTGGACGACCATTTTTCCACACCGAAATCAGGGTGGTTGACGAAAAAGGGGTGGATGTTGAACCAGAGGTTAAAGGTGAAGTACTGCTACGGTCACAAGTGATGATGAAGAGGTACTGGAACAAACCCGAAGCCACTGCCGATACCATCAAAGATGGTTGGCTCTATTCCGGAGATATCGGTCGGATGGATAAAGACGGATTTCTATATATCATGGACCGCAAGAAAGATATGATCATTTCCGGTGGCGAAAATATCTACCCGGCAGAAGTTGAGGACTATCTATTGAGAAATCTAAAGTTGGCGGACGTAGCTGTCATCGGTTACAACGATGACAGATGGGGGGAGTCTGTCAGAGCTGTCGTGGTGGTCAAACCGGGAGAACAATTGACTGAACAAGAGCTCATCAACTGGTGCCAGGATCAAATGGGGAAGTTTAAAATCCCTAAATCAGTCATCATCGTTGATGCCATCCCCAGAACTCCGACCGGTAAGATTCTAAAAAAAGACCTCAGGGAACAATACAATAAATAACAGGTTTTCTTTTTAACGTTACCCCCAAAGGTTTTTTTAAAAAACCCTTGGGGGAATATCAGGGGGAGACACTATGTCCCTGTCATTCGACAATAGGACCATCCACAAATGACCACCAAAAAAGAAATCATTGCTTGTGCTACATCCATGATCTTGAAAGCTGCTGTAAACAAGGAAATTCTCTTCCTACGTGATCGCATCTAACAACTGGAAACCCAGATCAAGATTTCTCGAAAACAATTCCCTTCAACATCAAGTAAACCCAGATACATTCTGAAAGAGAGGCTAAAAAGCCCTTTTCCAATCGTCTTGGTCTCCCAGATTTTCACCTTTTGTAATAGCTATATTCCGGCTTTTCAGTGGTCCCCTTATCGCCTAACAGGGACACACTGAACTCTCACGATTTTTTTATAAAGAGCCTAAACCAGAAGGAAAACGGGAATGATGATTGTTTGTTTAAAAATTTAAATTGACTTCACAATTTCATAGAATCTATTATAGAAGTTGGACGCTTGCTTTATATTGTGATCAAAAAGATATTGTAAACCGTTCAATGTAACTGATGATTGAAAAACTACTAAATCATTTTATAATTACAGGGGAATATGATTAAAAAGACATTTCAATTGGCAATCGCGATTGCAGTTGTAACCTTAATGTTACCAAGCGGCGCAATGGCTGATAAGATTGTGGGCGTTGTAAAAAGTATCTCGAATAAAGCCAAGATGGTTGAGCTGGATGTTAAAGGCAAAACTGTCACGATTCCATTTAACAAATCGACTAAGTTCGTACCCAACAAGAAGACCATCAAGCCCAAGTTCAAAGTCATCGTTGAATTTGACAAGAACGGCCCGGCTAAGCTTATTAAGGCGAAGCTGGTGAAACTGCCCAAGGGTGTCACAGAAGCCAAGGTTGCTGATGTTAAAGCTCTTTTGGCTTCCGGCAAAGGGATCTTAATAGACTCCAGACCTGCTAAGCCATATGGGATGAACCACATTCATGGCGCAATCTCGATTCCGGTGTCGGAAATGAAGAAGCGCATGGCTGAGCTGGGAACTGATAAAAACATTCAACTGATCTTCTACTGCGGCGGTGTAACCTGAGGCATGAGCCCAAAAGCTGCAGGTCTTGCAGTAAAATCTGGTTTCATGAATGTTCAGGCGTTTATCGACGGTATGCCGGTATGGAAAAAGGCTAAAGGTCTTCTTTCCGTTAAAAGTGGTTGGATGGCCAAAAACCTGGCACCACATCTTGTGATCGTGGATGCCCGTTCCAAGGCTGCTCACGCAAAAGGACACATTAAGGGCGCTTACGCTTTTGATCGTGTTAAACTCAAGAAAAGCCTGAGAGGCTTGAAGAATAAAAAAGCGCCCGTTGTCGTTTACGGTAGCGGCATGAAAGATGCCGAGTCTGCTCGCATCGCCATCATCAAGAAAAAGTACAAGTCGGTAGCTGTTCTTGATGGCGGTTACAAGGCTTGGACTCAGAAAGGACTTCCAACCGCTAAAGGAAAGGCTCCTAAAAAGATCTCTTATGTGAAGAAGCTTGTTCCTGGCGCCATTAAGATTGCCGACTTCAAGAAGTTGGCTGCAAAAGGTGGAACAGTAATTCTGGATGTACGAACAGCCGCTGAAAGAGCGAAAGGCGCTATCAAAGGTTCCGTTCATATTCCTTTGGATCAATTGAAAGCCAACCTTGGCAAACTGAACAAGAAGAGCAAAATCATCGCACACTGTGCTTCTGGCGTTCGTGCTGGTACCAGTTACGAAATCCTGAAAGCTGCCGGCTTTGTTAAAGTTGGTTTCCTGGATGCACGAATCAAAATCAAAAAGAAAGGTTCATTCACTATTGATTAATTGAACCTTAACAGGTCTTTTTATAAAGACCTGTATGATCACGGTTTGCAGCAAAAGGGAGCTTAAAAGCTCCCTGATCCCCCAAAAAACCCCGTTAAGTCACGCATTTAAAGACTTCGCAGATATTTGTCGGCTGGTTTCCCATCCATCGTCCTCAGGCAGCGGTTCTATAGTAGTATTTGAGGACACCATGACCTATTTGAGCATAAAAAACGACTTTCCAAATTATCCATCCTAATCATTTTGTATTTGAAATAAAATTGGAGGGAAAATGAAATTCTAAAATCCAAATTCATCGGGCCTTTACAATTGAATAACTATGAACGAATCAGATTGGTGAAGTTAGGTAAGCGGATCGGTCTCAATGGCACCACACTCTCGTCAGTATTTCGTCAATCAATCGAAGGCGGTTTTTAGGAGACAGATCTATTCAGTATGTTAAGTCTTTCTATGAAACTAGAATTTAAGCGGATTTTGTTGCAGAGAACACACTCACGTCAGTTTTTCGTCAGTCACCGGGTGGGAATTTCCCTAGAGATGAATATTCAACTATCTGATTTAACTGGTCGGAGTGAGAGGATTTGAACCTCTAAGGGCGTATAGGACAGATTTATTGAATGATTTAAAACAGGCACAATTTTTTTACTCCCAAAAACGTGACTTTGAGTGTTTTTTCCCTTTGTTGTTGATATTACTTCCTTTATATTACTAT
>JABGPV010000178.1 GCA_018644785.1 Deltaproteobacteria bacterium
GGTCCCGGGCCACTTCGTCAAAGGAAGCGGGGACGGTAATGACCACACTCTGGTTTTCAAGCCATTCGCTTTCATCCTCGCCGACATGATGGTTCCAGGCATCTTTAATATGTTTCAGATAGGCGGATGTAACGGCGATGGGGGAGCGTTTTTGTGCCGGGTCATCAGCACCCCACGGCAGGATGGGGGCATGCCGATCCACCTTTTCGTGACAGAGCCATGATTTGGCGGAGGAAATCATCCGGTTGGAGGATTTTGCGCCTTGTTCACGCGCCAGGATCCCAACAAAATCCGCTTTATTTGCTGTGTTCCAGGGCAGGGCCAGGGCATCAACCGGAAACTCGTGTGGCCCTGGCAGGTAGAGAAAGGACGGGAGCACCTTGGCCTTTGATGTTTCACCCGAACCCGTGATTTGCGGGATTTCAAAATGGTGGATAACCGGACTGGATCTTTCCTCATTCAGCGCCAGATCGATATAGGTGACGGCGGAATTGGTGGTGCCCAGGTCTATTCCGATGATATATTTCATGAGTTAATCCGTCTCTTTTTCTCTGACATTGAATTCCAGTTTGAATTTTTTCTGATCCTCCCGTGATACGCACCAGAGCTCAAGGGTCCCCACTTCCGTGACAAGGGATTCAAGGGTTACCGGAACAACGGTGCCGGTTTCACCTTCCAGACGGGTCTCGAGCGTGGTGATGGGCTCAATTTCGCCTTCCCAGTCCTCGGCTACCGTGCCGATGGCATCATGACGCCGGGTATTGGATCCCAGGAAATCAAACTTAACCGGTTCTCCCACCACCAGTCCGAACTCTTTGTCCTGCAAGGTTGCTTCCGAGCCTTCCTCCATGCCGAATGGCGCCACGCACAGGGCTTTGACCGGTGTGGGAACACCCGGCACCGCCGGCATGGACGCTTCCACACCGATATAGTAGGTTTTGGCAAGCCCGCTGCGAATGCGAACCCCCTGGCCTTTTCTGGCCAGGCCATAGTAGGCTGCGCCCCGGGCCACGGCCAGATCGAAATCATCCGTGGGCACTTCCCCGGGCGATGATTTATTTTGTTCAAGTGCCCATGATGAGAGCACTGCCATCACTTTCTTTCGCAGGCCTTTCGCCTTCATGACGCCGCCGTTAAAAAGGATGGTGCTGGGGCAGACAAAGGGATCAGCGGTCGATTCCGGCGCATCCTGCTGGTTTAGAAACTGGGCCAGGTGGTGGGTGATGGCCGGATCCGAGGCATAAGAAAGCCCCATTTCCCGCATTCCGGTGCGACGTTGCTCCAGAGGGCGGGCATTTCGGTCGCATGCCGGGAAAAAGCCCTCTTTCAGGACCGATTCAACCTGTGCCCGGGTCAGTTCAGTTTTGATGGTGCCGCCGATGAGCCGGCTTCCCCGGCCCAGTATGGTGATGGGGTAGGATTCGGAATCCTCATTTGTAAAAAGGTGTTCTTTGGCTGATCTACAGCCATAGCTCAGGCCTCGCATCTGGTGTGCGTCAAGCTTTGTACCCTTTGCGGCCATGTTGCCGGCCACCGTATAGGCCAGGGTCAGGTCCATGTTGTCCCCACCCACCAGGAGGTGTTTTCCTACGGAAACCCGTTCCAAATTCAATTCCCCATCCGCTTCGGTGACTTTGATGAGGCTCAGATCCGTGGTGCCCCCGCCCACGTCCGCTACCATGATCAGATCACCTACCTGAACCATATCCCGCCATTCGCCGCGGGTTCTGTCAATCCAGGCATAAAGCGCGGCCTGGGGCTCCTCCAGCAGGGTGGTTTTGGCAAGACCTGCCATTTCGGCCGCTTCAACGGTGAGATTCCTGGCCACAGCATCAAATGAAGCGGGTACCGTTAGAAAAATCTCCTGGTGTTCCAGACGCAGCCGGCTGTCTTCCCGGGCAAGGGTATAATTCCAGCTTTTTCGGATATGCGCGAGAATCGCCGCGGACGCTTCAACCGGTGAGAGTTTTTCTCGGTCATCAGGGCCTTCCCATGGTAGAATCGGTTTATTACGGTCTACGCCGGTGTGACAGAGCCATGATTTGGCGGAGGCAATCATGCGCATGGGAATTTCAGCGCCCCGGTCCCGGGAGAAGGCGCCCACTGCCACATCGCTTTGCGGATCCCATGGCAGAGCCAGTCCACCCTCAGGCACATCATGGGGGCCCGGCAGCAATAAAAAGGAAGGTAGGGTGCTACTCTCTCCCAGGCTGCCAGCAGCCATCAGTTGAGGAATCTTGAAAATTCGAATATGGGGTTCCTCCTCATCATTTGTCCGGGCTTCCGTATAGGCCACAACACTGTTGGTGGTGCCCAGGTCAATACCCACCACGTAGGTGGGGTCGGGTTTTGTTTCACTTGTCATGGGTCTCTCGTCCCCCTTTTAAGGGATTTCCACTTCGGCGGGTGCAATAACGGCCGGGTCCGGTGAACCGGAAAGGGTCGGCAGATCAAATTGTCCCACACGCCAGCCGCGGTGTTGTAGTGCCCCTTTAAAAGGCGGTTCTCCGGAGACGTTGCCCGTCAGCTTGATGGCGGAGGCATCAAATCCCTTTTCCACCGCGATTTCTTCACCTTCCTCCCTGTCGATGACCGCCTCGATTTTCAAGTATTTCTTCAAAGCCTTCCGGCAGTTTTCCTGAATGCTGCGAACTGCGGCGCCGATCTGAGCATCATCATAATCTTTGAGATTTTCCTCAAGAAAGTCCACCAGACGCCCCTCTCTCTGAAGCAGGCTCAGTAGATGGAGGGCTCTTCGCTGGTTTTCCCGGGCCAGCGCTTCTTTTTCTTCCAACGTCGGACGGGGCGGCAGGTTTTTTTTCACTTTTTTGGTGGCAGGTGTAACGGACTTGGGGACATCTATATTCGCCAAAGTCCGACGCGCGGAAGCGCGGAGTGTCAGCCAGAGAAGTATGCCAAAAAAAACCAGGCTTCCCCCAAGCACCTGAAGGAAGAGAATTCCGCTGTCTTGTAGAATGGTTGTCAGTGTTTCGGGATTTATCTGTCCCTGAAGGCTTTCATTTAAAATCTCCATCTGCCAGTATCCGAAACCGGCGAGACTCAGCCCCATCAAGAGGAACCAGATGAATATCCAGAGGGATAGTCGGCTTGAAATTTTTTTGGCTGTTTCCATATTTGATTGTATCCTTTCTTTCTGGTATAAACCCGAATTGTTGTGAAGGGTCATAACATGCTGGAATTGCGCGCTAAGTGAGCCTTCAGTAAGGTCCGGGGAACGGGGCCGATGCTACTCCAGTTCAATCGAGAATGTCAAGGGTGGATATATGGACCATTTAAGTTCAAATATCATTATTCAAATCTTTTGACGTTTCGGTGTTATTAATGACGATTGGCTTCACATGCGACTTTGATTTGACATTTTGGGTTGATTGTATGAAGCTGAACAGTAAACGAAGATTCTTGAGTGTGTACAGGGATTCCTGTGCTTCAACGTTGATTCATGCAGAATCTATCTCACGTAAAAATGAAAATCCGCTATTATTACCTATTCATCGGTCTCGCTTTTTGCACGTTCGTGATTCTTGACGTCTGTTTCCTGATGGCTTGGTGGGCGAAATTCTTCGGTTATGGCATACTTTTGATCGCTGCCGCCTCAAAGCCCTTTATTGAAATGGGAAAATCAAAGGGGGAGATGGACGAAAAAAAGCGTATGGAGGCAGCTCTCAACAAGCGAACCCATGATCTTGGCGAGCGGGAAAAACACCTTGTCTGTCTGTATGGGATCAGCCACCTTATTGAAAAATCGGGCATTTCCTTGGACGAAATCCTACAGGGGACAGTGGACTTGATCCCTGCTTCAATGCAGTATCCGGAATTTTCGTGTGCGCGTGTTGTCATGGAGGGGCGGGAATTCAAAACTGCTGATTTTAAACAATCTGGTAAACATCAGATCAGCGCGATTATGGTTAGCGGTGAGAAGATGGGTTTCCTGGAAGTGTGTTGTTTGAAAGAGATGCCGACGAAAGAAGAATGCCCGTTTGTGAAAGAGGAGCAGTTTCTGATCAAAGCCATCGCGGAACGTCTGGGAAAGGTGGTGGGATACCGTCAGGCCGAGGTGGAACTCCTGAAAGCAAAAGAAGCGGCCGAGGCTGCCAATGCGGCCAAGAGCCTCTTTCTGGCAAATATGAGTCACGAGATCCGGACGCCCATGAACAGTATCCTCGGGTTTACGGAAATTCTCCTGGGTGAGCCCCTTACGGAGGGGCAGCGGGAGTCGGCGGAAATTCTGAAATTGAGTGCTGCAACGTTACTGAGTCTAATCGATGAGATCCTGGATCTTTCAAAGATTGAGTCCGATACCATAGAACTGGATGAAATGATTCTTGATTTGAAAAAACTGGTTCTTGAAACTGTGGAACTGGTGCGGGCTCAGGCAGGCAACAAAGGGGTAAACCTCTTGTGCCATCTTCCGGCTGCCATCCCCAGGGTGATGGGAGACCCGCTGCGGTTGCGGCAGGTATTTTTAAACCTTCTCGGCAATGCGCTCAAGTTTACGGATAAGGGGGAAATTGTCACCACTGTCCGCATTCTGGGGGAGGGTGAAGAGAATTCTCTGCTGGTGGGATTTTCAGTGGCCGATAACGGCATCGGCATTCCGGAAGATAAGCTTGAAGATATTTTTGAAGTGTTCGGCCAGGCGGATGGGGACATTTCGAAACGTTTCGGTGGAACGGGTCTGGGTTTAGCCATCTGTCGCCGCCTTATTAATTTGATGGACGGTGAAATAAGTGTTCAGAGTACTCTGAGCGAAGGCACGACATTTCATTTTCAGATTCGGTTTAAGAAAGCAGTACGGTCTGCCGAGGGGCAACGGATTCACGAAGTGAAAAAAATGGGGTCAGGCACCGGTTTACCTGAGGAGGCCTCTGATCATCCGGTGCGCGGGGGCCTTCGTATCCTGCTGGCAGAGGATGACGCGGCCAGTCAGAAGATGACATCGGTGTTGCTGGAAAAACGAATGGGGCATCGGGTGGACATTGCCGATAACGGTACCGAGGCTGTTCGGATGGCGGAGGCCAACCCCTACGATATCATCCTCATGGATGTGAATATGCCCCTTATGGATGGGCTGGCGGCAACCCGGAAAATCAGGCAGACCGGATGCAAACTGCCTGTTCTGGCCATTACGGCCAGTGCCATGGAAGGGGATCGGGAACGATTCCTTGAGGCTGGGATGGATGGATATCTTTCAAAACCGATCAATGTGAATGTTTTGAGAGATGTGTTTCTGAGCTACAGCCGTAGCGGGGTCGGGGAATCACCTGAAACAGCAAAAGCGGGTTCTAAGGATATTCGGGAGAAACCTGACATCAGCTTTTGTGGGAGGAACGAACAACGGGCTGAAAAAATAGACGTGTCCCTCAATGACTACCAGGAAATTCTGGCGGAATTCATTGCCCTCAGGGAGTTGGATATGCGGAACCTGGGTGATGCCCTTGAGGGTGGTGATCTGGATTCGGTGTGTCAATTGGCCCATAAGATCAAAGGCAGCGCGAAGATGCTGGCCCTTGAAGAAATCGCGGCTTCGGCTTCGAACATCGAGCAGATGGTTTGGGAAAAGGATCTGCCTGCGGCAGAAATCAATTTCCAGTCGCTGAAAGCGTCCTTTTCAAGCCTGCTGGAAAGACAATAAAAGAAAGGCGTTTTCATGAAACAAACGGTTCTGGTTTTGATGATGATCACGGTATGGGCCTTGGCGGGTTGTACGGGGAATAATGCGGGCGAGCTTTTTGAAACCGCGGAATTTGAAGAATTACAGAAAAACCCCACCCATGCCGCCGAGCTGTATAAGGAAATCCTGGAAAAACATCCGGATAGCGAATATGCCCGGAAAGCCCGCGAGCGGTTGAAAGTGCTGGAAAAGGCCCAACACTGATTGAACTTTTTTTGGCAATTCACCACAAAACAGGAGGTTCAACATTAAACCGATTATCCTTCACAATATTCTGGAGAGCATCCCGGTGGGTCTTTTGGTCATTAACCCAGGAGGTGAAATTGTCACCAGCAATGATGCAGCATCTGAAATCCTGGGTTATGCCTGCCGCGTATTTGAAGGCAAGGGGTGGGGCGAACTGTTTCTGGAGGATTTAAAAAATCAGGCCTTTAATCAAATTATCCTGGATGTGATAGAGGAGAAAAAGGTCAATCTTCATCGCAGGGTTCCCTATGTTCAACCGGGCGGCAAGACGCTTCAATTATCCATCACGGGGTCTTTTCTAAGGGAGAATGAACAGATCGCCGGTATCGTCCTGATTCTTCATGACGTAACGGAGCTTCAATTGCTCCATGACCGGGAAAAGCAGGTCTTGAGGGAAAAACACCGCCTGGAGCGCGAGCGGGCGGAAGGGTTGACGCGGCTGGCCATGGCCATTGCCCACCAGATACGCAACCCTGTCATGAGTATCGGTGGTTTTGCCATGCGAATTCTCAGAAAAATAGATGCGAATT
Source organism: Deltaproteobacteria bacterium (assembly GCA_018644785.1). The sequence goes on from JABGPV010000178.1 coordinate 6,469, forward strand.
CGTCAATCGCCGTCTACTTGAAAAACATTTTGAGCGATGCAGAGCGGCTTGAGGCCATTGTAAGGGTTGTGAGTGAATACACCCGGATTCCAACGGCCAAGCCTGTGCAGGTCTCCATCTCAGATATTCTTGAAAAAGAAATGGCCCAACTTCAGGCAAAAGCGGCCGAATTTTCAAAGCGTGTCACGTGGTCTTTAGAACTTTCAGTGGTGGAGTTCGCTGTTGATCCGGCACTTTTCAGAAGGGCGATTTACGAGGTTCTGCTCAATGCGCTGGAATTCTCTAAAGGGAATGAAGGGTCAGTGACGATTTTCCTATCGGAGGCGCAAAACGGCTTGTTAATGGAGATTGTAGACGACGGCGTCGGTATCTTGGAAAAAGATATGCCCTATGTCTTTGATCCGTTTTTTACCACCAAAGCGGTTGGCGTGGGTATGGGTTTGTGCCTCGTGAGGCGCATTATCGGTGAGCATGGCGGGGATGTACGAATTGACAGTGCGCCCGGAAAGGGGACCAAAGTTATCATGAGACTCCCTGATCAATTCCCGGGGCCGGTTTAAGGAGAGCGCGTGAAAATTCTGATTACGGGTGGCGCCGGACAGCTGGGTTGGGATTGCACAAAGGTTCTGGAAAAAAGCCACGACGTGACCCCAGTGGGATCAAAAGCCCTTGATATCGCCGATCGGACGGCGGTGAACGCGTTTGTGGCGGAGCTGAAGCCGGATGTGATCCTGAACTGTGCGGCATTCACCAGGGTGGATGACTGCGAAACCGAAAAGGAACTGGCCTGGAAGGTCAATGTGGAAGGGCCGAAGCATCTGGCTTCAGCGGCCGGGGCACGGGGGGCACGGATGATCCATATTTCCACGGACTATGTGTTTGACGGGAAAAAACCGGTCCCGGAATGTTACACCGAAAACGATGACACCCACCCCGTTTCCTATTATGGCCTCACGAAGCTGGAAGCGGAGAAAGCTGTTCGTGAGGAAACGGACCGTTACAGCATCATCAGAACGGCCTGGCTTTATGGGGCAAATGGTCAGAACTTCCTGAAAACCATGTTAAGGTTGGCGCTCGGTGATCCGGAAAGAGAGATCAAGGTGGTTCATGACCAGTTCGGTTCTCCCACATGGTCTTATCGGCTGGCGGAGCAGATTGCAACCCTTATGGATGCCGATGTTAACGGATTATTTCACGTCACATCGGAAGGGCATTGCACCTGGTACGAACTGGCCACCACGTTTTTGGATGAAATGGAGGTCTCAAATGCTTTTGCCCCCTGTACCACCCGTGACTATCCCACCTCCGCTGAAAGGCCGTCCAACTCGATCCTGGAAAATCAACGGTTGAAAGATGAAGGCCTCAACATCATGCGGCATTGGCGGGCCGATCTCATTCAATTTGTTAACCTGTTCAAGGATCGTTTGATAGAAGAGGTGAAATGATGGAGAATATGCTGGTAACCGGCGGATGCGGTTTTATTGGAAGCAATTTTATCCGTTATCTTCTGGGTGAAAGCGATTTTGAGGGACGGGTCATCAATGTGGATAGCCTGACCTATGCGGGAAATCCGGAGAATCTTGCGGGGATTGAAGAACAATTCGGTGATCGTTACGTTTTTGTTAAAGGGGATATCTGCGACAGGGAACGAATGGATGGGCTTTTTGATGAATACCATCTGGATTCGGTCTGCCATTTTGCCGCCGAATCCCACGTGGACCGATCCATTGTGGGGCCCGGCGCCTTCATCCAGACCAATATCGTGGGGACCTTCAATCTGCTGGAAGCGTCCCGTAACCACCAGGCGCAGGTTGAACTGTTTCACCATATCAGTACCGACGAGGTGTTTGGAAGTCTCGGGAAAGAAGGGCTGTTTATGGAAACCACGCCATACCAGCCCAACAGCCCGTATTCCGCTTCAAAGGCCTCTTCCGATCACCTGGTTCGGGCCTATCACGAAACCTACGGCCTGCCCGTCACCATAAGCAACTGTTCCAATAACTACGGCCCCTACCAGTTTCCCGAAAAACTGATTCCCCTTGTGATTCTAAATGCCATGGAAGATAAACCCCTTCCCATATATGGAGACGGCCTGAATGTGAGGGACTGGCTCTACGTTCTGGACCACTGCACGGCTGTTTGGACGATTATGAAAAGCGGGGGGAGAGGGGAGACCTATAATATCGGCGGCAACCACGAGATGGAAAACATCCGCATTGTGGAGACCCTCTGCGATCTGATCGATGATCTTCCCGCCATGAAAGGTAAGCCCTCCAGGCGGACGTTGATCACCTATGTGAAGGATCGGCCCGGACATGACCGGCGCTATGCCATTGATTCCAGTAAATTGCAGAGGGACCTGGGATGGACCCCGGAGGAGTCTTTTCAATCGGGAATCGAGAAAACCCTTGCATGGTATCTGGCGCACCCGTCTTGGATCGAGCGCGTCAGGAGCGGGGCCTATCAGGAGTGGATTCGCGAACACTATGAGGCTTGAAAAGTTTAGTATTGTGTCCCCGTAGTGGATATGTGCTGGTGGATTTATTTTTCCCCGAGGCCCTTAAATCACGAGCCGGCGAGTTTTTCCGCCGGTCGCGTTGATTTATTTGTTCGGGACTTATTGTCCGCTTTCAAATCCTTCAACCACTGACTTGTACTTTTCATGAATCATCTTTTGATCAAATTCCCGGAACTCTGCCAGCATGGCTTGGTCCTCTTCATCCGTAAAGTAGTTTCTAGATGAAGGGAAGAAAACTTTGTCTTCTTTCTCGATATGCTTGGGATAGAACTCAGTAAGGGTTTGAAGATTGGTGGCAATATCGGCCAAGGCACTATCATCACCATTTCGGTAGCGGGTGTTGGCGTCAACAAGTGCTTTGGTTGTCTGGCGACCAAACACATGTTCCTGGATCAGTTCTTTCATGATTTGCCGGTCTTCTGCGTTCAGTGGTTTATGATTCAATTCTCGAAAAAGAATATCTTCCTCCTTTCCGTGATGTGTACGATCGGCGTATACCCTGATAAAATCAACCGCTATGTCCACGAACACAGGATCTATCTTGTGTTTCGATTCGATTTTGGTTAAGACACCTTCGATAACCGAAAGCATTCGTTCAATCAGACGGTGCTCTATCATGAGTGGACCTCGTGCCTGCATGTTTTTGTCCTCCTTTTTTGTACTCCCGAACGGTTTGTTCACCCGCCGGTACCCAATACGAGTAAGGCTTGAGCCACGTTTTACACAACAATTGCCTATGGGAAAAGGACGAGCCGGGTTCCCGGTCGAGAGTGAAACAAATGATTATAGATTTTTCCTGCTATCTCTCTCATTAAAAATAGAGTCACAAACCGCACTAAACTCCGATTGCCATGGATGAGGCATAGATCCTTCTGTTTTAGCTTTATTTTTTCTGGCAACAATACGTACAAAACCTATGTATTGCCCAGCATCTTCTAAAAGTGTTTCTTCAACTGATGGAAAAATATTGAATCCTGCAAGATCCAAAGCTTTCTCCTGTTTTGCCCAGTGTTTATAGCCATCTTCCAAGGTGTCATTGGTTTCTACTTCCACCAGAGTTGTCTTCATCCAATGACTTAACCACCAGTCCTTCGTGTGGAAAGTAAAGCAGTCAGGTTCCCAGAAAACATTGCCGTTTTTCTGAGGTTTAAGCAGATGCTCGGGAACTTTAAAATTGTCAAAGTCCTTTATCAAACCCGGTAAAGCTGCCGCTATGATTCCTCCCGGCTTTAGAAATCTGGTGATATAAGACAGATATAGATCATCAGTTCCGAAATACCCATAGGAATCCACCGCAACGATTACATCGAAAAAGTTTTTGGCAAAGGGCAGGGCATGAGCCTCAGCTTTTATAGGAATAATTTTATCTTCCAGGCCAAATTCAACAATGCGCTTCTGGTTTTCACTTACATCTATCCAGAGGTCTGTTGCATATACCGTGGCCCCAAATTCTTTAGCCAGAAAAATAGAACTCATGGCGCGGCCGCAACCAAGGTCCAAGACCTTCATATTTTCATTGATCTCGATTTTCTCCGTGAGCCATTCCATAAGCCAGAGAGAGTTTGGTCCCATCTGATTTTTAGCAACAAATTCCGGGCTATAGTTGTTAGATCTGGGAAACCGATCGTTGTACATCATAGTTTTCCAATCCATTAATATCTCCTTTTATCAATCTGTATAACGCCCACAATCACCTGGAAGCGGAAGCCTCAGGCTGTAGCTAATCAGGTGAATTGTGATGCTTATCTAAGAAAACTAGTACAAAG